>NZ_JBKOTX010000082.1:0-23580 GCF_047086965.1 Roseovarius halophilus (ex Wu et al. 2025)
AGGCCGGCGGTGAACTCCGGGCCGGTCCGCGCCGAGGTTTCCAGCGCCGCCGCCCGGGCCAGGGTACCGCCTAGCGGCGCAAGCGCCGGGCCGTTCCCGGCACCGGCCGCCGGGTCGGTTGGCAGGTCCAGGTCGGGAAAGGGGGCACAGGCGGCAAGCCCGCCCAGCAGGACAAGGATCATCAGGCGCATCGGGCCGACAATAGGGCCAGCCGGGCCCCGGGGGCAAGCGGCCCGGGCGGGTTTGTCCAATGCCGCGTCATGCTGTCAATAGGCCAGGGCTGTCCACCGGGGGCATCGCGTCGCGCCGGGGATCTCGACCGAATGTGGTGTCTGATGGGCATCTGAGGGCTTTTCGCCAGCGCGCGCGCGCGCTATGCCGACCCCCAGCGACAGGAGCCAGCCGTGACGGAAGACGCCCCCATTGCCGTTCTGCACGCGGCCCCCGGCCGCCGGGTCTTTGCCTATGCAGTCATGCTGGCACTGGGGGGACTGCTGATGCTGTCGGCGCTAACGCAGCCGCCGGCCCCGGGCTGGCAGGTCTTCCTGCTGGGCCTTGCCGGGGTCTCGCTGTTCGGGGCCGAGGCCCTCCGCCGGGCCACGCGCCCGGCCCTGTACCTGGACGGGGATGCCCTGCGCGACAGTGACGGCACCGTCCTGGCGCGGCTCGACGATGTGACCCGCGTCGAGCGGGGGGCCTTCGCCTTCAAACCCTCGAACGGTTTCGTGCTGCACCTGCGCGCGCCGCAGCCCCGCGCCTGGCACCCGGGTCTGTGGTGGCGCATGGGCCGGCGGCTGGGCGTGGGCGGGACGGTCTCGGCGGGGGCGTCGCGTTTCATGGCCGACCAGATCGCGCTGCGCCTGGCGACCCGGGGCGACTGAGGCTGACGCCGGGCGAACCTCGCCTGCGGCGGGGCCGGGGTCGGGTGGGAGCCGCCCGAAACAGGAAGTGTTCAGATTTCGGGCGAATCGGCGTTAGGGTCAATGCAAGACAACAAAAGATTGCCCCTGACCCCTGCAAGGAAGGTAGTCCCATGAACATCATGCCCCAGAACGAGCCGACATTCCGCGAAAGCGTGGATATCATGTACAACCGGGCAGTCGCCCTGATGGACCTGCCCCCGGGGCTGGAAGAAAAGATCAGGGTCTGCAACGCCACCTACACGGTCCGGTTCGGGGTGCGGTTGCGGGGCAAGGTCGAGACCTTCACCGGCTACCGGTCGGTGCATTCGGAGCACATGGAGCCGGTCAAGGGCGGAATCCGTTTTGCCCTTGCCGTGGACCAGGACGAGGTCGAGGCGCTGGCGGCGCTGATGACCTACAAGTGCGCGGTGGTCGAGGCCCCTTTCGGCGGGTCCAAGGGGGGGCTTTGCGTCGACCCCACCCATTGGGAAGAGCATGAGATGGAGCAGATCACCCGCCGCTTCGCCTATGAGCTGGCCAAGCGCGACCTCATCAATCCATCCCAGAACGTGCCCGCCCCGGATATGGGCACGGGCGAACGGGAAATGGCCTGGATCGCCGACCAGTATCGGCGCATGAACACCACCGACATCAACGCCGCCGCCTGTGTCACCGGCAAGCCGCCCCACGCCGGCGGCATCCAGGGCCGGGTCGAGGCGACGGGCCGCGGCGTGGAATATGCCCTGCGCGAGTTCTTCCGCGAACCCGAGGACGTGAAGAAAGCGGGCCTGTCGGGCACGCTCGACGGTAAGCGCGTGATCGTTCAGGGCCTGGGCAACGTTGGCTATCACGCCGCCAAGTTCCTGTCCGAGGAGGACGGCTGCAAGGTCATTGGCATCATCGAGCGCGACGGTGCGCTGTTCAACGAGGCCGGCATCGACGTCGAAACCGTGCGCCAGTGGATCGTCAAGCACGGCGGCGTCTCGAATTACCCCGATGCAACGCATCATGCCGACGGGTCCAGGGTGCTGGAAGCCGAATGCGACATCCTGGTGCCGGCGGCGCTGGAAGGGGTCATCAACCTGCAGAACGCCGCGCGCATCAAGGCGCCGCTTATCATCGAGGCGGCCAACGGTCCGATCACCGCGGGGGCCGACGATCTGCTGCGCGAGCGTGGCACGGTGGTCATCCCGGACCTTTACGCCAACGCGGGCGGTGTGACCGTGTCCTATTTCGAATGGGTCAAGAACCTCAGCCATATCCGCTTTGGCCGGATGCAGCGCCGTCAGGAAGAGGCCCGGCACGAGCTGATCGTGGCCGAACTTGAACGTCTGGACGTGACGCTCGGCGATGCCTGGTCGCTGTCACCGGATTTCAAGCGCCGCTACATGCGCGGCGCGGGCGAGCTCGAACTCGTGCGCTCGGGGCTGGACGACACCATGCGCGCCGCCTTCCAGGCCATGCGCGAAACCTGGCACGGGCGCAGCGACGTTCATGACCTGCGCACGGCCGGTTTCATCACCGCTATTGACCGGGTCGCCCAGAGCTACACGGCCAAGGGCCTCTGAGCGCGGCCGCGCTCCATGGTCCGGGGACGGGATCGCGCGGCCCTGCCGCCGGGCCGGGCCGCGATGAGGCCAAGGATAGTCGCGCGTTGGCCAGCCGGTGTCGCGCAGATCCAAGCCGCGCAGTGCCGGGCATTGAAACCTGCGGCTGCGCCCGCTTGACTGCGCGGGCGCAGGGAAAGGGCAAGCCATGGGCGTCTTGGGGGGCTATTCAGGGTTCCGCGTTCTCAGGGAAGGGCTGTTTGGCCAGAAGGGCTGGCGGCCCGTCTGGCGCGATCCCGAGCCCAAGCCGGACTACGACATCATCATCATCGGCGGTGGCGGGCACGGGCTTGCTACGGCCTTTTACCTCGCCCGCGAACACGGGCTGACAAACGTCGCCGTTCTGGAAAAGGGCTATATCGGCGGCGGCAACGTCGGCCGCAACACCACCATCGTGCGCGCCAACTATTTCCTGCCCGGCAATTCGGAATTCTACAGCCATTCGCTCAAGCTCTGGGAGGGGGTGGAGCAGGAGCTCAACTACAACGTCATGCACTCCCAGCGCGGCCTCATCAACCTGTTCCACTCTGATGGCCAGCGCGATGCCTTCGTCCGGCGCGGCAACGCCATGGTCAACCAGGGCGACGACGCCATCCTACTGGACCGTGATGGCGTGCGCGCGCATCTGCCCTACCTGGATTTCGACAACGGGCGCTTTCCCGTCTACGGCGGGCTTTATCATCCGCGCGGGGGCACGGCCCGGCACGACGCCGTCGCCTGGGGCTATGCCCGGGGGGCGGACCGGCGCGGCGTCGACCTGATCCAGAACTGCGAGGTCACGGGCATCGAAATCGAAGCCGGCCGCGTGCGCGGCGTGCAGACCACGCGCGGCGCGATCCGGGCGCGCAAGGTCGCCATCGTCACCGCGGGGCGCTCGGGACAGGTGGCGCAGATGGCCGGTATGCGCCTGCCAATCGAAAGCCACGTGTTGCAGGCCTTCGTGACCGAGGGACTGAAACCCGTCATCGACCAGGTTGTCAGTTTCGGCATGGGGCATTTCTACATCAGCCAGTCCGACAAGGGCGGGCTGGTCTTCGGCGGCGATCTGGATTTCTATGCCTCCTATGCCAGCCGGGGCAACCTGCCCATGGCCGAACACGTGATGGAGGCGGCGATGACCCTGATGCCCGTCATCGGCAAGGCCCGCGTGCTGCGCAGCTGGGGCGGGATCATGGACATGACGCCGGACGGCAGCCCGATCATCGACAAGACCGACACCGAGGGCCTCTTTCTCGATTGCGGCTGGTGCTATGGCGGCTTCAAGGCGGTGCCCGGCTCGGGCTTCGCGCTGGCGCATCTGATCGCGACGGGCCGGCACCACGCCCCGGCGGCGAAATTCCGGCTGGACCGGTTCCGCACCGGCCGCGGCCTGATGGACGAAGAGGGCACCGGCTCTCAGCACAACCTGCACTGAGGAGAGACGATGCGTATTCCTTGCCCCCTCTGCGGGACCCGCGACCGGCGCGAATTCACCTACCAGGGCGCCGCGGTGCTGCTCGACCGTCCGGCCCCCGATGCGGGCGACGCCGCCTGGGATGACTATCTGCACAACCGCGCCAACCCCTGCGGTGAAACCCGCGACCTGTGGTTTCACGAGGCCGGCTGCGGGGCCTGGCTGGTGGTGACGCGCGATACCGCCACGCACCAGGTCACGGGCGCCGAGCTGGCCGGGACGGTGGCGTCATGAGGATCGCGGACCGCGGGCTTCATCAGGGCACAACGTCCGTGCCCTTCACCTTCGACGGGGAACGGCTGACCGGGCGCGCGGGCGACACGCTGGCCGCCGCCCTGATCGCCAATGACAAGCGCGTCGTGGCCCGGTCCTTCAAGTATCACCGCCCGCGCGGCATCCTGACCGCAGGCTCCGAAGAGCCCAACGCGCTGGTGACGATCGGCCACGGCCCGCAGGCCGACCCCAACGTGCGCGCCACCGTGCAAGAGCTGTACGAGGGGCTGGAAGCGCGCAGCCAGAACGCCTATCCCTCTGTCGATTTCGACGTGATGGCGGTCAATGACCTGATGTCGCCCTTCCTGGGGGCGGGGTTCTATTACAAGACGTTCATGTGGCCGAAATCCTTCTGGGAAAAGCTCTACGAGCCGGTCATCCGCCGGGCCGCCGGGCTGGGCGCGCTGTCGGGGCTGCCCAACGCCGACACCTACGAAAAGGCCTTCGCCCATTGCGACGTGCTGGTGATCGGCGCGGGGCCGGCCGGGCTGATGGCCGCGCGCACGGCGGCCCGCGCCGGGGCCGATGTGATCCTGGCCGACGAGGATGCCCGCATGGGCGGTCGCCTTCTGGCCGAGACCGAAGAGGTGGACGGCCAGCCGGGCCATGCCTGGGCGTCCGACATGGTGTCCGAACTGGCGGAGATGGACAACGTCCGCCTGATGCCCCGCACCGCCGTGACCGGCGCCTATGATCAGGGCACCTACGGCGCGCTGGAACGGGTGGGCCAGCACCATCCGTTCCGGCCCGGCAAGCCGCTGGAATGTTTCTGGCGCATCGTGGCCCGCCGCGCGATTCTGTGCGCCGGGGCGCTGGAACGGCCCGTCGCCTTTCCCAACAACGACCGCCCCGGCATCATGATGGCGGGCGCCGTGCGCGCCTACCTCAACCGCTGGGGCGTGGTCGCGGGCCGCAAGGTCGCCGTCTTTGCCAACAACGACGGGGCGCACCGCACGGCGCTGGATCTGATGGCGGCGGGCGTGACGGTCTCGGCGGTGATCGACAGCCGGGCCGAGGCGCAGGCGCTCGGCGATTACAAGCTCTTCGCCGGGGCGCGGGTCATCGGCACCCGGGGCCGCAAGGGGCTGGAAAGCCTGTCGCTGCGCCAGGGCGACCGCACCCTGCGGATCGAGGCCGATTGCCTGGCCATGTCGGGCGGCTGGAACCCGTCGGTCCACCTGGCCTGTCACATGAACGGGCGGCCCGAATGGGACGCGGCCACGCTCAGCTTCCTGCCGCGGAGTGGCATGGTGCCGGGGATATCGGTCGCCGGGGCCGCGCGCGGGCAGTTTTCCACGGCCGCCTGCCTGGCCGATGGTGCCCGGGTGGCGGGGGAGGTGGCCGCCGAGTTGGGCCTGACGCCCGCTGACGCCAAGGTGCCGGACGCCGAGGACCGCCCCTATCGCATCGAAGAGCTCTGGGCGGTCGAGGGCCGGGGCCGCAAATGGCTCGATTTCCAGAACGACGTGCACGTCAAGGACGTGCGGCTCTCCGCGCAGGAGAACTTCCGCTCGGTCGAGCACATGAAGCGTTACACCACCCAGGGCATGGCCACCGACCAGGGCAAAAATTCCAACGTCGCCGCGCTGGCCGTGCTGGCCGATGCGACGGGGCGCAGCATCCCCGAAACCGGCACGACCACGTTCCGGCCCCCCTACACGCCGGTCTCCATCGCCGCGATGGGGGCGGGGGCGCAGGGTGAAGGCTTTGCCCCCAAACGCCTGACCACCAGCCACCACGCCAACTTCGATCGCGGCGCGCCCATGGTCGAGGCCGGCCTGTGGTATCGCCCCGGCTATTTCCCGAAACCCGGTGACCCGTCGTGGCAGGAGGCCTGCAACCGCGAGGTCACCACGGTCCGCACCGCCGTGGGGGTTTGCGACGTCTCCACCCTGGGCAAGATCGACATCCAGGGGCCAGATGCGGCGGCTCTCCTCGATTTCGTCTATGCCAACACCTTCAGCACGCTGAAGGTGGGTCGCGTCCGCTATGGCCTGATGCTGCGCGAGGATGGCCATGTCATGGACGATGGCACCACTGCGCGGCTGGGCGAAAATCACTTCGTGATGACCACGACCACCGCCGCGGCGGGGCTGGTCATGCGCCACCTGGAATGGGTCACCCAGGTGCTGCGGCCCGATCTGGACGTGGTCGTGACCAGCGCGACCGAGCAATGGGCGCAGTTCGCCGTGGCCGGGCCGCGGTCGCGTGAGTTGCTCAACGCGGTGGTCGATGGCGGCCTCGACCCCGAGGCCTGGCCCTTCATGGCCTGCGGTGCGGTCGGTGTGATGGGCGCGCCGGGGCGGCTGTTCCGCATCTCGTTTTCCGGCGAACACGCCTACGAGATCGCGGTGCCCGCCCGCTATGGCGCCGCGCTCTACCGCGTCCTGCTGGCCCAGGCCGAGGCGCTGGGCGGTGGGGCCTACGGGGTGGAAGCGCTCAACGTCCTGCGCATCGAAAAGGGCCATGTCACCCATGCCGAGATCCATGGCCGCACCACGGCCTTCGACATCGGCTTCGAGGGCATGGTCAGCAAGAAGAAGGATAGCCTGGGCTTTTCCGCCTCGCGCCGGCCGGGCCTTCTGGAGGAGAGCCGCGAACAACTGGTGGGCCTGAAACCCGTCGATCCGGCGGGCCGGCTGACAGCCGGGGCGCATCTGTTCGAGGACCACGCCCAACCCGTGCGCAGCAATGACCACGGCTATGTCACCAGCACCTGCCATTCGCCCACGCTGGGGCATGATCTGGCCCTGGGGTTTCTGGCCAATGGGCGTGCGCGGCATGGCGAGATCGTGAAACTGGTCGATCACCTGCGCGGGGTCACGACACAGGCGCGGGTCTGCGATCCGGTATTTTTCGACCAGGACGGAGGGCGCACCCGTGGATAACCTTGTCGCCCTTTCGCCCTGCGACGGGCTTTTGCCGCAGACCATCGGGGCGGTCTCGATCACCGAGGCAATGCCCGGCCCGATCACGGCCATACTGCCATTCAAGGGACAGGATGACGCGGTGAGCGAGGCCCTGCAATCGGCCCTGGGTGTGGGCTTTCCGGCCCCCGGGCGCAGCCATGCCAAGGGGGACGTGCGCACGCTCTGGGTCGGCCGGGGCGAGGCGCTGCTGAGGGGGGCAGACTGCCCCGACTTGCCGGGGGCCGCCTGCGTGGATCAGTCCGACGCCTGGGCCACCGTCGAGATCGCCGGCACGCCGGTCGAGCAGGTGCTGGCCCGGCTGGTCCCGGTGGACCTGCGCGCGGCGACGTTCGAGCCCGGCCACACGGCGAAGACCCTGCTGGGCCACATGACCGCGAGCGTGACGCGCACGGGGGCAAATGCCTTCGAAATCATGGTGTTCCGGTCCATGGCCGAAACCTTGGTCGAAGAGCTGACCCGCGCCGCCAACGCCGTTGCCGCCCGGGGCTGACGGGCAAGAATTTTCCAGAAAATTCTTCGCCCCCGTCAGCCGATGCGCGCCAGCACCGAGGCCTGTGTGACCTTGCCGATGGGCTGGCCAGCCTCGGCGACCGTCAGGCTGGGCGTCTCCTGCAGCCGGTCGATCAGGGCCGACAGTGGCATCTCGGCGTCCACCTCGGGCCCCTCGGCCCCCTCGATCATCACGTCGCGGGCGCGCAGCACGCCCAACGGGTTCATGTTGGCCACGAAATCGGCCACATAGGCGTTGGACGGGTTCGAGAATATCTCGCGCGGGGTGCCGCATTGGACGATGCGCCCGCCTTCCATGATGGCGATGCGGTTGCCGATCTTGAACGCCTCGTCCAGGTCGTGGCTGACGAAGATGATGGTCTTGCCCAGCCGTTTCTGAAGGTCCAGCAACTCGTCCTGCAACCGGGTCCGGATCAGCGGGTCGAGCGCCGAAAAGGGCTCGTCCATCAGCAGGATCGGCGCGTCAGTGGCAAATGCGCGGGCCAGGCCCACGCGCTGTTGCATGCCGCCCGATAGCTCTGCCACCAGGGCATCGGCCCGGTCGTCGAGTCCCACCAGCGACAGTTGCTCGGCGACCTTTGCGTACCGTCGGGCCGTGTCCATGCCGTCCAGTTCCAGGCCGAAGCCAACGTTGTCGCGCACGGTGCGCCAGGGCAGCAGGCCGAATTGCTGAAAGACCATGGCAATCTTCTTGCGCCGCAGACGGCGCAGGGTGGCCATGTCGGCATGGGTGACGCTGATCTTGTCGCCGTCTTCCTCGACCCGAACCTCGCCGCGCACCACCGGATTGAGCCCGTTCACCGCGCGCAAGAGCGTGGACTTGCCCGACCCGGACAGGCCCATCAGCACGAGGATCTCGCCCTCTTCCACGTCGATCGAGCAGTCATGCACCCCGAGGACCTGCCCCGTTTCCGTCTGGATCTCGCCACGCTCCTGGCCGGCGTCCATCAGGGGCAGGGCGCTTTCGGGGGCCTCGCCGAAGACGATCGAGACCCGGTCGAATTCCACGGCGCTCATTTGCGGTCCACCCTCAGCATCCTGTCCAGTATGATGGCCACGATCACGATCACCAGGCCGCTTTCAAAGCCCATGGCCGTGTCCACCGTGTTCAGCGCCCGCACCACCGGCACGCCCAGCCCGTCGGCCCCGACGAGGGCCGCGATGACGACCATGGACAGCGACAGCATGATGGTCTGGTTCAGCCCGGTCATGATCTGCGGCAGGGCGGAGGGCAGTTCGACCTTCCACAGCTTCTGCCGCGGGGTCGCGCCGAAGGCGTCGGCGGCTTCCAGCAGCGCCAGCGGGGTCGAGGCGATGCCCAGTTGCGTCAGACGGATGGGGGCGGGCACCACGAAAATCACCGTCGCCACAAGGCCCGGCACCATGCCGATGCCGAAAAACACGATGGCGGGGATCAGGTAGACGAAGGGCGGCAGCGTCTGCATCAGGTCCAGCACCGGGCGCATCCAGGCATAAAGGTGCGGACGGTGCGCGGCGGCAATCCCGATCGGAACGCCCACGGCCATGCAGACGACACAGGCCGATAGCACGAGGCTGAGGCTTTCGGCCGTTTCCTCCCAATAGCCCTGGTCAAGGATGAACAGAAATCCTAGCGCCACAAAGGCGGCAATCGTCAGACGACGTTGCAGAGCATAGACCAACACGACAAGACCCGCGACGATCACGAACGGATGGGTCGTCTGGTTCCAGAACGAGACATACGGTTCAAACCCGCGCCCGCCAATCCAGTTGGTTCCAGGCGGGCGCGACAGCAGTGCCAGCAGGAATTCGATCAATATTTCGACGCTTACTGAAAATCCGTCCAGAAACACTTGGGCCCCGTCGCGCACATACTCAAACCCTCGGCTGGCCGTTTCACCCACGGGCAACTTTTCATCGGTGAAGCCAAGTATCCGTTGGGGCAGCCATTTTAGAAACCACCACAGCGCAGGGATCAGCCACCACAGGAAATCCCAGGCGGCAACGATGCACCACCAAAAGGCATTGGCGATGGACACCACCGCATCAAGAAGACTGTTGAGAAAGGACATCTAGCCGCCCGTTGCAAATGGGCCGCCCCGGATGGGACGGCCCGTTCTGGATTACATGCCCAGGGCGGCCGAGACGGCCTCGGTGGCATCGCCGCCGTCGCGGGTCGTCACGCCGTCCAGCCAGCCCATGACGACATCGGGGTTGTCCGACATCCAGTCCATGGCGGCCTCGGTCGGGTCGGTGCCGTCATTGAGGATCGCGCCCATGATCTCGTTCTCCATGGCCAGCGTGAACTCGAGGTTGTTCAGGAAGGCCCCGAGGTTCGGGCAGGCCTCGGGATAGCCGGCGGTGGTGTTGGTATAGACCGTGGCGCCGCCGAGATCGGGGCCGAACCAGTCATCGCCGCCTTCCAGGTAGGTCATGTCGTAGTTGGCGTTCATCGGGTGGGGTTCCCAGCCCAGGAACACGATCGGTTCGTCGCGATCGCTTGCGCGGCCGACCTGGGCCAGCATCCCGGCCTCGGAGCTTTCGACGACATCGAAGTCCGCGTCGCCCAGCCCGAAGGCATTGTCGGCGATCATGTCCATGATCAGGCGGTTGCCGTCGTTGCCCGGCTCGATCCCGTAGATCTCGGCATCCAGCGCCTCGGCATTTTCGGCGATGCCGTCGAAACTGGTGATTCCCAGATCGGCCCCGGCGGCATTGGTGGCCAGGGTGTATTTCGCGCCTTCGAGGTTGGCGCGGATCGTGTCGACGGTGCCCGCCTCGCGGTAGGGGGCGATGTCGCCTTCCATGGTGGGCATCCAGTTGCCCAGGAAGACGTCGATATCGCCCTCGGCCAGCGAGGTGTAGGTCACCGGCACCGAGAGGAGCTTGGTCTCGGTGTCATAGCCCAGGGCCTCGAGCACGGCGGTTGTCGCGGCGGTGGTGGCGGTGATGTCCGTCCAGCCCACGTCCGAGAAGGTGACGGTGTCGCAGTCGGCCTGTGCGGTGGTGGCCGCCGTGGCCGCGCAGATCGCGATAATTGAAAGCGAGGATTTCATGGAAGTCTCCCTGTGTTGGTTGGCGTTTTCTTGATTGACGAGTCAATAAAGAACAAACTAGCTTGCGCAGTGCAAGTCGTTTCGAGGACAAGATGCCAAAGCTTGGGGCCGAGCCTACACGCAGAGAGGCGCTGGTAAAAGCCACCATCGCCGAGATCGGGGCCAGCGGCAGCCTTGACGTGACGGTGTCGCGCATCGCCCGGCGGGCGGGCATGTCCAGCGCGCTGGCGCATCACTACTTCGGCGGCAAGGAGGATATTTTCCTGGCGGCCATGCGCCATACGCTGACGGTCTACGGGGCCGAGGTGCGCGGCGCGCTGGTGATGGCCCCCGACCCGCGGGCGCGGCTCGAGGCGATCGTGCGCGCCAGTTTCTCGACATCGAATTTTCGCAAGGAAACCGTCGCATCCTGGATGAATTTCTATGTTCTTGCGCAGAGAAATGAAAGCGCCGGGCGGCTTCTGAGGGTTTATCGGCGGCGCCTGCGATCCAACCTGCTGCATGATCTGCGCCCGCTGATCGGCGCGGCCGCCCCGGCGGTGGCCGACCGTCTGGCGGCGCTGATCGACGGGCTCTACCTGCGGGTGGGGCTGCGCGAGGATGTCGATCTCGCCGATGAGGCGATCACGCTGGCGCTGGACCAGATCGACACCGAACTGAGGATACCCCAGGCCGGTTGAGCGGCGCGGGGGCCACGTTTCACAGGCAGAATCAATGACCGCCGAAAGGAGAGTCACATGATCGACCCGCAACCCAAGGGCAGCCATTTCATTGGCGGTGCCCATGTCGAGGATGGCAATGGCGCCGAGATCCCGGTGATCTACCCGGCAAGCGGCGCGCGCATCGCCACGGTTTATGCCGCCACCGACGCGGTGGTCGAACAGGCGCTGTCGGCCGCGAAACGGGCCCAGCGGGAATGGGCCGCCATGAGCGGCACCGAGCGGGGCCGCATTCTGCGTCGGGCCGCCGATATCATGCGCGACCGCAACCACGACCTGTCGGTATTGGAGACCCACGACACCGGCAAGCCGCTGCAGGAAACGCTGGTGGCCGATGCCACCAGCGGCGCCGATGCGCTGGAATATTTCGGCGGGCTGGCGGCCAGCCTGACCGGCGACTACATCCCGTTGGGCGCGGATTTCGTCTATACCCGGCGCGAGGCGCTGGGGGTCTGCGTGGGCCTCGGCGCCTGGAACTACCCCACCCAGATCGCCTGCTGGAAGGCCGCCCCGGCGCTGGCCTGCGGCAATGCGATGATCTTCAAGCCTTCGGAAACCACGCCGCTGTCGGCGCTGCAGGTCGCCGAGATCCTGCACGAGGCGGGCCTGCCCGAAGGGGTGTTCAACGTGATCCAGGGCCGTGCGCGGGTCGGGGCGCTTCTGGTCAATGACGCGCGGGTCGCGAAGGTCTCGCTGACCGGCTCGGTGCCCACCGGGCGCAAGGTCTATGCCATGGCCGCGGTGGGCATGAAGCATGTGACGATGGAACTGGGCGGCAAGTCGCCGCTGGTGATCTTCGATGATGCCGATCTGGAAAACGCCGTCAGCGGCGCGATCCTGGCCAATTTCTATTCCTCGGGGCAGATCTGTTCCAACGGCACGCGGGTCTTCGTGCACAGCGCCATCAAGGAGGCCTTCCTCAAGCGTCTGACCGAACGGCTGGAGGGCGTTCGGATGGGCGACCCGCTGGACCAGGCCGTCAACTACGGCCCGATGGTCAGCGCCGAGCAACTAGAGATTGTCGAGGGCTACATCGCCAAGGGCATCGCGGAGGGCGCGCGGCTGGTGGTCGGCGGCAAGCGGGTGGACCGCGCGGGGTATTACCTGGAACCCACCGTCTTTGCCGATGTCACCGACGACATGACCATCGCCCGCGAGGAGATCTTCGGCCCTGTCCTGTCGGTGCTGGATTTCGACACCGAGGAAGACGTTCTGGCGCGGGCCAATGACACCGAGTTCGGCCTGTCCGCCGGGGTTTTCACCCGCGATCTGTCGCGCGCGCACCGCGTGGCCGCCGGATTCGAAGCCGGGACCTGTTATATCAACAGCTACAACGACGCGCCGGTCGAGGCCCCGTTCGGCGGCACCAAGATGTCCGGCCTGGGCCGCGAGAACGCCCGCGACGCGATCGAACACTACAGCCAGAAAAAGTCCGTCTACGTCCGTATGGGCGATGTCGAGGCCCCGTTCTAGGAAAGAGACCCCCATGCAGGCTGACTACGTGATCGTCGGGGCCGGCTCGGCGGGCTGTGCCATGGCCTATCGGCTGGCCGAGGCCGGCAAATCCGTACTGGTGATCGAATACGGCGGCTCGGACGCCGGGCCCTTCATCAACATGCCCGGCGCGCTGTCCTTCCCGATGAACATGCGCCGCTATGACTGGGGGTTTCAGACCGAGCCCGAGCCGCACCTGGGCGGGCGGCGGCTGGCCTGTCCGCGCGGCAAGGTGATCGGCGGGTCGTCCTCGATCAACGGGATGATCTATGTCCGCGGCCACGCCCATGACTACGATCACTGGGCGGGCAGCGGCGCCGCGGGCTGGGGCTATGCCGATGTGCTGCCCTATTTCCGGCGGCTGGAGGACTGGCACGACGGCGGGCGCGGCGGTGACGCGGCCTGGCGCGGGCAGGGCGGACCGCTGCATGTCACGCGTGGGGCGGGCAAGAACCCCCTGGTCCAAGCCTTCATCGAGGCGGGCGCGCAGGCGGGCTATGAGCGGACCGACGACTACAACGGCGAAAAGCAGGAGGGCTTCGGCCCCTTCGAGGCAACGATCTGGCAGGGCAAGCGCTGGTCCGCGGCCTCGGCCTATCTGCGGCCTGCGCAGGCCACCGGGCGCTGCGATGTGGTCTCGGGGCTGGCGGCGAAGCTGGTGATCGAGGACGGGCGCGCGACGGGCGTCGCATTGACCGACGGGCGCGTGATTTCGGCCCGGGCCGAGGTGATCGTCGCCGCCTCGGCCATCAATTCACCCAAACTGCTGATGCTGTCGGGGATCGGCCCGGCGGCGCATCTGGCCGAGCACGGAATCGAGGTCGTGGCCGACCGCCCCGGTGTGGGCCAGAACCTGCAGGACCACCTGGAGCTTTACGTGCAGATGTCGGCCAAGGGCCGGGTCAGTCTTTACAAATACTGGAACCTGCTGGGCAAGGCCTGGGTCGGGGCGCGATGGCTGTTCGGCAAAAGCGGCCCCGGCGCCAGCAACCAGTTCGAAAGCTGCGGCTTCATCCGCAGCCGGGCGGGCATCGCCTATCCGGACATCCAGTTCCATTTCCTGCCGCTGGCCGTGCGCTATGACGGCAAGGGCGCGCGCGAGGGCTTTCAGGCCCATGTCGGGCCGATGCGGTCGAAGTCCCGCGGAGAGGTCACGCTGCGCTCGACCGATCCCGAAGCGGACCCGCGCATCTTTTTCAACTACATGTCCCACCCCGACGACTGGCAGGACTTCCGCACCTGCATCCGCCTGACCCGTGAAATCCTCGGCCAGGAGGCATTCGCGCCCTGGCGCGGCGAGGAACTGGTGCCGGGGCCCCAGGCGCAGGGGGATGCCGACCTGGATGCGGCGGTTCGCGACCACGCCGAAAGCGCCTATCACCCCTGCGGGACCTGCCGCATGGGCCGGGCCGATGATCCGGAGGCGGTGGTCGACCCGCAGGGCCGGGTGATCGGGGTCGCGGGGCTGCGCGTGGCCGACAGTTCGATCTTTCCGCGCATTCCCAACGGCAACCTCAACGCCCCGTCGATCATGGTGGGCGAAAAGATCGCCGATCATGTGCTGGGCCGCGGCCTGCCGCCCGCCAACGATCGCCCCTGGGTGCATCCCGATTGGGAGAATTCGCAGCGATAGGCGAATTCCTTTGATCCCTGTCAAAGTGCCGGGGGAGCACAGGCCCTAGCCTCGATCCGTAAAGTCGCGAACAGAAAAGGAAAAGACATGTCGCACACCCCTCACGAGCTGGCCGAGGAATTTCCCGAGCACGCCGAGACGATCCACAAGCTCAAGGTCGAGGACGCGCATTTCGCCAAGCTCTTCGACGACTACCACGAGGTCAACCGGGCGGTGCATCGTGCGGAAACGGACGTGGAGCCCACGGACGACCTGCACATGGCCGAGCTGCGCAAGCAGCGCCTGGCCCTGAAGGACGAAATCTGGACCGAGCTGCAGAAAGCCTGACGCCGGCCCTCGGGCCGGCAGTGTGGAAGGTCAGGCCTCTTCGCCGGGGCCTTCCACCTGGGCCTTGAAGTTCTCGAAGAAGGCATCGGCCATCTTGCGCGCGAACCCGCCCACGACACGGCTGCCCAGTTGCGCCAGCTTGCCGCCGACCTTGGCCGCGACCGCATAGGACAGCTCGGTGCCCGCGTCGACCGGTACCAGTGTCACGTCGGCCGACCCCTTGGCGAAGCCCGCGACACCGCCTTTGCCCTCGCCCACCAGGGTATAGCTTTCGGGGGCATTCATGTTTTCCAGCGTGACATGGCCCTTGAAGGTGGCCTTGACCGGCCCGACTTTCTGCTTGACCACGGCCTCGAACCCCTCCTCCGGGGTGCCGGTCAGATCTTCGCAGCCCGGGATGCAGGCCTTGAGCGTTTCGGCATCGTTGAGATGGGCCCAGACGGTGTCCCGGTCGGCCGCGATCACCTGTGTTCCGCTCAGTTCCATGGCGCACTCCTCCTGCGTTCTGCCCTGCCCATGTGTTCCGAAACGCGCGGCGGCGTCAATCGACCTTGCGCGTCAGTCAACCTGATAGGGCAGCATCCCGCGGTGGTTCGGATCGACGCGCAACTGACGCTCCAGCGGCGGGACCGAGCGTTGCGGGCAGTTGCGCCGTTCGCAGATGCGGCAGGAAATCCCGATGGGCTCGAAGGCCTCGCCGTGGTCGGTGGGCATGTCGTCGGCATAGGTCAGGGTGCCTGCATGCTTGACCTCGCAGCCCAGCCCGATGGCATAGCGCCGGGTCGGGATGCCCCAGGCGCCGCCGGGCTTGGACACATCGCGGGCCAGGCAGAAATAGCGCACCCCGTCCGGGGTCTCGGCCAGTTGCCGCAGCCAGCGGCCGGGGGTCTCGAAGGCGCGATGGACGTTCCACAGCGGGCAGGCCCCGCCGAAGCGGGCGAATTGCAGGGTCGTGGCCGAATGGCGCTTGGTGATCGTGCCAGCCTGATCCACGCGCACGAAGAAGAAGGGAATGCCCTTGGCGCCCGGGCGTTGCAGGGTGGACAGCCGATGCGCCACCTGTTCCAGCGAGGCGCCGAAGCGGTCGGCCAGGCGTTCGAGGTCGTGGCGCGTCTCCTGCGCGGCCTCAAGGAACGCGCGATAGGGCATCAGCGCCGCCCCGGCGAAATAGTTGGCCAGCCCGATCTTGGCGATCGACCGGGCCTGGTCGCTCTGGAAGCGGGCGAAATCCAGCGTCGCCTCCAGCAGCTTGTCCTGGTCGAGCAGGGCCAGTTGCAGCAGCATCTGGAACACCTGCGTGGCCGGCGCGGCGGTGCGGGCCAGCGTCAGCGTCCTGGTTTCGGCATCATAGCGGCGCAGCTCGGGGTCGCGGCTGCGGGTGATGGTGACGCCGTGGCGCGTCAGGGCCGCCTCGGCGGCGGCGGCGATGTCCGGCCCGGCGCGGGTGGCAAAGCCCTCGGCGGCGCGGTCGACCGCGTCGATGTAGTTGTCGCAATAATGGAAGAAATCGCGCACCTCTTCCCAGGGGCTGGGTTGCAGGCGGCTGTCCTCGCGGCCCAGGGCCTCGTCGAGGCTGGCCAGCCGTTCGTGGGTCTGGCGATAGGCGGTGTGCAGGTCGAGGAAGGCGCGGGCCAGCGCGGGTGCGTTCGAGGCGGCGAGCCGCAGGTCCGAGGGCGGCGGCGCGGCGCCGATGAAGACAGGGTCGGCCAGCGCCTCGCGCATGTCCGAGACCAGCCGCGCCTCGTCGCCCGATTGCAACTCGGTCACGTCGAAGTCGAACTCCTGCGCCAGCGCCAGAACGACGGTGGTCGAGACCGGGCGGTTGTTGTTCTCCATCTGATTGAGATAGGGCAGCGAGACGCCCAGTTTCTCGGCAAAGGCCTTTTGCGTCAGGCTGATGCGGCCGCGCAACTCGCGTAGCTTGGCCCCGGCATAGAGTTTCTGGGTGGTCATGGGCGCGCCTTTGCAGATTAGCTCGGGCTGAGCCTAGCCTTTGCAAACATGGCCCGCAATGCTCAGCGCATCATCCGCGCCGTGCGCCGCATGACCAGCCCGATCGTCACCATGGCCATCAGGGATGTGACGAACATGATCGCCTGCAGGGGCAGGGCGCCGGTCCGCTCGGTCAGCAGGGTGCCCGCCGCGGCCGAAAGCAGCGCGCCGCCCCCGATCATGATCGACCCGCCCAGCCCGCTGGCCGTGCCTGCCAGGTGCGGCCGCACGGAGAGCGATCCGGCGGTGGCATTGGGCAGCATCAGGCCGTTGCCCAGCCCCAGCGCGGTGCAAAAGCCGAAAAACAGCAGCGGATGCACAAAGCCCAAGAGCGTCAGGACCATGGACAGCCCCATGCCCGCGCTGGCCACGCCGGTGCCGATCAGGATCATCCGGTCGATCCCCAGCGCCACGGAGTAACGGCCCGACAGGCCGTTGCCCAGCGCATAGCCGATGGCCGGCGAGCCCAGCGCGATCCCCGTCCAGAAGGGGCTGAGGCCGAAAACCTCCCCGGCCACGAAAGAGGCCCCGCCCAGCAGCGCGAAGAAGGCGCCCGATCCGAAGGCCGCGCAAGCCACGTAGCCCCAGAACCGCGGCGAGGTCAGAAGCTCGGGATAGGTGCGCATCTGTGCGCGGAAATCCATGCCTGATCCGGCCACGGTCTCGCCCAGGTCATAATAGGCCAGGGCCAGTACCCCAAGCCCCGCCAGCGCGAGGAAAACGAAAGAGGCGTGCCAGTCGAAGGCCTGGTCCAGCGCCCCGCCGATGGCCGGGCCGATCATCGGCACCAACGCCATGCCCATGGTGACATAGCCGATCATCGAAGCGGCCTGTTCGTCGGGCACCATGTCGCGCACCACCGCCCGCGACAGCACCATCGTGGTGACAACGGCCGCCTGCAGCAGGCGGAAGGCCAGAAAGACCTCGACCGTCGGCGCCATCACCGCGCCCAGGGTGGCCAGCACGAAGATTGTCAGCGCCCCCAGCACCATTGGGCGCCGCCCGAACCGGTCGGCCAGCGGGCCGATGGCGATCTGAAGCACCGCGGTGGCGGCCAGATAGCCCGAGACGGCCAGCTGCATCACCGCGTACTCCGTGCCGAAATAAATCGTCATGCCGTTCAGCGACGGCAGGAAGATCGACATGTTGAGCGCGGCGATACCGGCCAGCAGGATCAGCGTGACAAGGTGGGGCGCGGTCCGGCGATCGAGAAACCGGACGGTGGGCTTTGTGGTCATCCTGCCCAGCTAGGCGGTTTCGTGGGGGCTGTCCATGCACAGCCATGCGGCGATTGATGCACAGGGCGCCGCAGGGGGATGGAATTCGCAGATTTGCTGAAATCTGCCATGGCAAATCTTGAGATTTGCAAATTTGCCAATCGGGACTCGGGTTTTGCCCGGCACCCGGATAGAAGAGGGCAATCAAGGCGAGGGACAACACGCATGACCGACATTCTCCAGCAACTGGAAGACCGCCGCGAGGCCGCCCGCCTGGGCGGTGGCCAGAAGCGGATCGACGCCCAGCATGCCAAGGGCAAGCTGACCGCGCGCGAACGCATGGAACTGCTGCTCGACGAGGGCAGCTTCGAAGAATACGACATGTTCGTCGCCCATCGCTGCATCGACTTCGGCATGCAGGACAATCGGCC
Organism: Roseovarius halophilus (ex Wu et al. 2025); assembly: GCF_047086965.1. Classification (NCBI taxonomy): domain Bacteria; kingdom Pseudomonadati; phylum Pseudomonadota; class Alphaproteobacteria; order Rhodobacterales; family Roseobacteraceae; genus Roseovarius; species Roseovarius halophilus (ex Wu et al. 2025). Next base: position 18,524 of record NZ_JBKOTX010000082.1, read on the forward strand.
CTACGGCGATGGCGTGGTTACTGGCTGGGGCACGATCAACGGCCGGCAGGTCTATGTCTTCAGTCAGGATTTCACGGTGCTGGGCGGGTCGGTTTCGGCGACCCACGCCCAGAAGATCTGCAAGATCATGGACATGGCCATGCAGAATGGCGCGCCGGTCATCGGCATCAACGACTCGGGCGGTGCCCGCATCCAGGAAGGGGTCGACAGCCTTGCCGGCTACGGCGAGGTCTTCCAGCGCAACATCGAGGCCTCGGGCGTGGTGCCGCAGATCAGCGTCATCATGGGACCCTGCGCCGGTGGTGCGGTCTATTCCCCGGCCATGACCGATTTCATCTTCATGGTGAAGGACAGTTCCTACATGTTCGTGACCGGACCGGATGTGGTCAAGACCGTGACGAACGAGCAGGTGACGGCCGAGGAACTGGGCGGTGCGGGCACCCATACCAAGAAATCGAGCGTCGCCGACGCCGCCTTTGACAACGATGTCGAAGCCCTGGCCGAGGTGCGCCGCCTCGTCGATTTCCTGCCGCTGAACAACCAGGAAAAGCCGCCCCGGCGGCCCTTCTTCGACGACGTGGATCGCATCGAGGACAGCCTGGACACGCTGGTGCCGGAAAACCCGAACATGCCCTATGACATGAAAGAGCTGATCCACAAGATCGGCGACGAGGGCGATTTCTACGAGATCCAGGAGGATTTTGCCAAGAACATCATCACCGGGTTCATCCGTCTTGAAGGCCAGACAGTGGGTGTCGTGGCGAATCAGCCCATGGTTCTGGCCGGCTGCCTGGACATCGACAGCAGCCGCAAGGCCGCGCGTTTCGTGCGGTTTTGCGATGCCTTCGAGATTCCGCTGCTGACCCTCGTCGATGTGCCCGGCTTCCTGCCCGGGACGGGCCAGGAATATCGCGGCGTCATCAAGCACGGCGCCAAGCTGCTGTTTGCCTATGGCGAGGCGACCGTGCCCAAGGTCACCGTCATCACCCGCAAGGCCTATGGCGGAGCCTATGTCGTCATGAGTTCCAAGCACCTGCGCGGGGATATCAACTATGCCTGGCCCACCTCCGAGGTGGCGGTGATGGGCGCCAAGGGCGCGACCGAGATCCTCTATCGCTCGGAACTGGGCGACGAGGCGAAGATCGCGGCGCGCACCTCGGAATACGAGGACCGTTTCGCCAACCCCTTCGTGGCGGCCGAACGCGGGTTCATCGACGAGGTGATCCAGCCCCGCTCGACCCGCAAGCGGCTGTGCCGGGCCTTTGCCGGGCTGCGTAGCAAGCAGCGCAAGATGCCCTGGAAAAAACACGACAACATCCCGCTGTGAGCCGACGCGGGGCAGGGGGTTCTGCCCCCGTCGCGCAAGCGCGACGCCCCCGCGGTATTTTCGACCCAAAGACGCCAGGTAGCCTGTTGATGATCCGCCCGTTCCTGTCCGCACTCATGCTCGTGGCCGCCCCGGCGGTGGCTGCGCAGGATGTCGCGGTGCCCTCGGGCCAGCCGCTGGAGTTGATGGAACTGCGGCTTGACGAAGCGCAGGATATGGCCCGGTTCCGGTTCCTTGCGCCCGAGCTGGCGGCGCGCAGCTTTGCCGAGGTGGCCGATGATTTCGCGGTGCTCTGCGCCGATTTCGCCCGCCCGGCGCTGGACGCCGAGGGGATCGCGGTGGAGAAGGTGGTGATCTCGCTGTCGGCGCAGAAGGTGCCCTTCGGGGAGCCCGCGCCGGATGTCACGCAGTTTTTCGAGGTGTTCCGGCTCTCGAACACTGACTGTATCTGGGAGTATTTCTGATGCACCGCCGCGATCTTTCCCTGCGATCGTCACGGGATGTCCGTCGTGTGGCGGCCCGCGCACAGGGCCCGGCCCCGCGCCTGATCACGACAGGGGGCGCGTGATGGAAAAGCACCGTGGCTTTCCCAGTCGCTTGCCCAGGACGGACTACCAGTTCACCCTGCGTCGCCCGGCCAAGGGTACGCCGCCCGCGCTGAAGCGCCGCGAGCGCTACGCCGACCGCAGACCCCCGGACCGCAAGGCCGACGCGGGCTTTCTCTGGGCGCTGATCGAGCATTTCGGCGAGGCCCCCTTCGTGCGCGGAAACCTGGATGCGGGCCGGATCAACTGGCTGTTCGGGCGCGAGATTGTCCCGGCGGAAGACCCCTTCGACCCCGAAAGCTACGACGCCCTGCTGCGGGTCGATATCGCGGCGGCCCGGGCCGCTTTTCCCGAGATATTCGAGCCTGGGTGGGCGCCATGATCGGCGGGTTCTGGCGCAAGAAGACACAATCCCGGCGGGAAACGGCCGACCGTGCCCGCCTCGCGATTGCGGGTGGTGACCGGCCGCTTGGGGCGTGGCAGGTTGTCGGTGCGGGTGGCCCCCAACCGCCCGCGTATTGTCAAGACTGTGACCCTTCCCCGTGCCGGTTCGATCGCCTCGCGATCGGGCCGGCACCCCTTTGCCGCAGTGCAATGATGTCGGCGGGGCGACTCCGCCCATCCTCGGCAGGCTGTCAGTTTCCATTTGCCATGCGGCCCCGAAGCGCGGAAGCTGGGCGGTGCAGGATCAACCAAGAAAAAGGCAGTATCCCATGTTCAAATTTCGTCTCGTTCTCGCCTGTGCGGCGGTCGCGGGCCTCTCGGCTTGTCTCGACAATGATCTCGAACGCGGGCTCGCCGGGGCCGCGGGGGGCGCGGTTGTCGTCGATGCCCTCGGTGGCGACCCTGTCACCGGCGCGATCGTCGGCGGCGCCGGCGGGGCGCTTTGCGACGAATTCACGACCGCTTGCCGCTGACCTGACCGCGCCCGTTCAAGGCGCCCGATCTTTTCCGACCGCCGTTCCGGGTGCCCCCCGGGGCGGCGGTCTTGCTTTTGAAGGACCCTAGCCATGTTCAAGAAAATCCTGATCGCAAACCGGGGCGAGATCGCCTGCCGCGTCATCAAGTCCGCCCGCCGCATGGGGATCGCCACCGTCGCCATCTATTCGGATGCGGACAAGCATGCGCTGCACGTCCGGATGGCCGACGAGGCGGTGCATATCGGCCCGGCGCCGGCAAACCAGTCCTATATCGTGATCGAGAACGTCATGCGCGCGGTCCGAGAAACCGGGGCCGAAGCGGTGCATCCGGGCTATGGCTTCCTGTCGGAGAACGCGAAATTCGCCAAGGCCCTGGCGGCCGAGGGTGTCGCCTTCATCGGGCCGCCCGAGGGCGCGATCGAGGCCATGGGCGACAAGATCACCTCCAAGAAACTGGCACAGGAGGCGGGGGTCAGCACCGTGCCTGGTGTCATGGGCCTGATCGAGGATGCCGAAGAGGCGGTGAAGATCAGCCAGGAAATCGGCTATCCGGTCATGATCAAGGCCAGCGCCGGGGGTGGCGGCAAGGGCATGCGCATCGCCTGGACCGACGACGAGGCGCGCGAGGGCTTCCAGTCCTCCAAGAGCGAGGCGTCCAGTTCCTTTGGCGACGACCGCATCTTCATCGAGAAATTCGTCACCCAGCCGCGCCACATCGAGATCCAGGTGCTGTGCGACCAGCACGGCAACGGCATCTACCTGGGCGAGCGGGAATGCAGCATCCAGCGCCGCAATCAGAAGGTCATCGAAGAGGCGCCCAGCCCCTTCCTCGACGAAGCCACCCGTAAGGCCATGGGCGAACAGGCCGTCGCCCTGGCCCAGGCGGTGGACTACGCCAGCGCGGGCACGGTGGAATTCATCGTCGATGGCGACAAGAACTTCTATTTCCTGGAAATGAACACGCGCCTGCAGGTGGAACACCCGGTGACCGAGCTGATCACCGGCGTGGACCTTGTCGAACAGATGATCCGGGTCGCGGGGGGCGAGGTGCTGCAACTGGCCCAGGACGACATCACGCTCAATGGCTGGGCCATGGAAAGCCGGCTCTATGCCGAGGACCCCTATCGCGGTTTCCTGCCCTCGATCGGGCGGCTGACCCGCTATCGCCCGCCCGAGGAGGTCTCGGAGGCCAAGCGCGCCGTGCGCAACGACACCGGCGTGTTCGAGGGCGGCGAGATTTCCATGTATTACGACCCGATGATCGCCAAGCTCTGCACCTGGGCGCCGGACCGCGACACGGCGATCGAGGAGATGCGTATCGCGCTGGACAGTTTCGAGGTCGAGGGGATCGGCCACAACATCCCCTTTCTGGCCGCGGTCTATGACCATCCGAAATTCACCAGCGGCAAGATGACCACCGCCTTCATCGCCGAGGAATACCCCGAGGGTTTCGAGGGTGTGACCCTTCCCGACAGCGAGCTGGGTCGCGTCGCCGCAGCGGCGGTGGCCATGTACCGGGTCTGCGAGATCCGACGCGCGCGCATCTCGGGGCGCATGGGCAACCATGAACGCCAGGTCGGAGAGGACTGGGTCGTGACCCTGCAGGGCAAGGCCCTGGAGGCCGGCGTCTCGGCCGACCGCGCGGGCGCGGATGTGACCGTCGCGGACAGGACCTACCGGGTCGAGGGGGATTGGGCCCCGGGGCAGTCTCTCGCGCGGATGAGGGTGGACGGCGCGCCGCTGGTGCTCAAGACCGAGCTGATCTCGGCCGGGTTCCGCCTGCGCTATCGCGGGGCGGACCTGCGGGTGAACGTGCGCACCCCGCGCCAGGCCGACCTGGCGGCCCTGATGCCCGAGAAGCTGCCGCCGGACACCTCCAGGATGCTGCTCTGCCCGATGCCCGGCATGATCATGACGGTCGATGTCGAAATCGGCCAGGAGGTGCAAGAGGGCCAGGCGCTCTGCACCGTGGAGGCCATGAAGATGGAGAACATCCTGCGTGCCGAGCGGGCCGGGATCGTGGCGCGGATCAACGCCGGGGCGGGTGACAGCCTGGCGGTGGATGACGTGATCATGGAGTTCGAGTAACCCCATGTCGCGTCGCGCCCATATCGCGCTGGTCTACCTGCTGGCCTATGTGGCCGGGGTGGGAACCGCTTTCGCCGTGATGCGGGTTCAGGCCGGGGCTGGGCCGATGCCGCCGGGGCCGTGGCTGCTGGCCGCGCCCGTGGCCGGCCTGGCCGCCTTTGCCACCGTTTTCGGGCT
>NZ_JBKOTX010000083.1:0-23405 GCF_047086965.1 Roseovarius halophilus (ex Wu et al. 2025)
GGCCGGAGACATGGTCGCCACGGTCAAGGTCATCTCCTACGGGGTGGCCGAGGCCGCCGTGGCCCGCGCCGAAGCCGCCGGGCGAAGCGCGCTGCGTCTGGCGCGCCCGGTGATCGAGACCGCCACACTGATCGAGACTCGCGTGGGGGCCGCCGCCCCGCCCGACAAGGGTCGCCGGGCCATGCGCGCCCGGCTCGATGCGCTGGGCCTGGCGCTGTCGCCGCGGGTCGTGGTGGCCCACGAGGCCGGTGAGATCGCCCGCGCCATCGCCGCCGCACCGGGGCAGCTGGTGCTGATCCTGACAGCCTCGGCCACCTCGGATATCCGCGACACCGCGCCCGAGGGGCTGTGCCGTGCGGGCGGAACGGTCACGCATTTCGGCATGCCGGTGGACCCCGGCAACCTGCTGTTTCTGGGCGCGCTGGACGACCGCCCGGTGATCGGCCTGCCCGGATGCGCGCGCAGCCCGGCGATGAACGGGGCAGACTGGGTGCTGGACCGGGTGGCCTGCGGGCTGTCCGTGGGCCCGGACGAGATCGCGGAGATGGGCCTGGGCGGCCTGCTCAAGGAAAGCCCGGACCGTGGCCGCCCCCGGGCGGGCTGAGGCGCGCCGGGCGATAAGCGACCGATCCGGGTGGACCGGCAAACTCGGGCTTCCCAAGGGCAGGGCCATCGTGCTTGACTGGTGCCAGACTGACCAAGGGAGGATTGGCATGACACAGGTCACGATGACGGTGAACGGAAAACCCGTGACCGGAGAGGTCGAGGGGCGGACCCTGCTGTCGGATTACCTGCGCGAGGACCTGCGCCTGACGGGCACGCATATCGGCTGCGACACCAGCCAGTGCGGCGCCTGCGTGGTGCATGTCGACGGCAAGGCGGTGAAATCCTGCACCATGTTCGCCGCCGAGGCCGAGGGCGCCGAGGTGACCACGATCGAGGGCATGGGCACCGCCGACGGCGGGCTGACGGTGATCCAGCAGGCCTTTCAGGATCATCACGGGCTGCAATGCGGCTTTTGCACCCCGGGCATGGTGATGACGGCGGCAGCGCTTCTGGAGGAGACGCCCAAGCCCACCGAGGCCGAGATCCGCGACCATCTGGAGGGCAATATCTGCCGCTGCACTGGGTACCACAACATAGTCAAGGCGATCATGGCCGCGTCCGGCCAGGACGTGAGCGCCGTGGCCGCCGAATAGGAATTTTCTGGACGGTTCATTGGCGCAGGGGTTTGAGGAGAGGCGCCTGCGCCGTGAGGGAGGAGATAGAGATGCCCAAAGATCATGGAGTTGGCGCCAGTTCGGCGCGCCGCGAAGACATCCGGTTCCTGACCGGACGCGGCAAGTATACCGACGATATCGTCCTGCAGGGCCAGACCCACGCGGTCTTTGTCCGCAGCCAGGTGGCCAACGGGGTCATCCGGTCCATCGACACCACGGAGGCCGCGGCGATGCCCGGTGTTCTGGCCGTCTTCACCGGGGCGGATTTCGTCGATGTGGGCGGCAATCCCGCCGGCTGGCAGATCAACAGCCGCGATGGCGAACCGATGAAGGAACCAAAGCGCCCGGTCCTGGCCCATGGCAAGGTGCGCCACGTGGGCGATGCCTATGCCGCCGTGGTGGCCGAGACCGAGGAGCAGGCCCGCGACGCTGCCGAGGCCATCGTCGCCGAGATCGACGAGGAACCCGCCGTCGTGGACATGGGCCAGGCGCTGGAGGACGGTTCGCCTCTGGTTCATGACGAGATCGGCACCAACCAGTGCTTCGACTGGGGTTGGATCGAGGATAACCGCGCCGCCACCGACGCGGTGATCAAGAACGCGCCGCATGTCACCACGCTGGAACTGGTCAACAACCGGCTGGTGCCCAACGCCATGGAACCGCGCGCCTCGATGGCCGATTACGACCCCGGAACAGGGGATTACACGCTTTACACCACGTCGCAGAACCCGCACCTGACGCGGCTGCTGATCTCGGCCTTCGTGCTGGGCATCCCGGAGAACAAGCTCAAGGTGGTTGCCCCGGATGTGGGCGGGGGCTTCGGCTCGAAGATCTATCACTACGGCGAAGAGGCGCTGGTGCTGGCCGCCGCCAAGAAGATCGGCCGCCCCGTGCGCTGGACGGCGAGCCGCTCCGAGAGTTTCCTGAGCGATGCCCATGGCCGCGACCACGTCACCAGGATCGAACTGGCCTGTGACACGGACGGCACCTTCCTGGCCTTCCGCACCGAGACCATGGCCAATGTCGGCGCCTATCTGTCGAACTTCTCGACCGCGACGCCGACCTTCCTGCATGGTACGCTGATGGCGGGCAACTATGCCGTCCCGAATGTCTATGTGAACGTCAGGGCGGTCTTTACCAATACCGCGCCGGTGGATGCCTATCGCGGGGCCGGCCGGCCCGAGGCGACATATTCGCTGGAACGCGTCATCGACATGGCCGCGCGCGAGCTGGGGATCGACCCGCTGGAAATCCGCCGCCGCAACTTCGTAAAGCCCGACCAGTTCCCCTTCACCAGCGCCGCCGGTCTCGAATACGATACCGGCGATTACGGCGCGCTGGTCGACAAGCTTGAAGAGATGATCGACCGTGACGGCTTCGAGGCGCGCCGCCGCGACAGTGCAGCACGCGGCAAGCTGCGCGGGCTGGGCGTGAACACCTATATCGAGGCCTGCGGCATCGCGCCCTCGAACCTTGTCGGTGTGCTCGGGTCGCGCGTGGGGCTTTACGATGCCGCCACCGTGCGGGTGAACGCCACCGGCAATATCGCCGTCATGGTCGGCGCGCACAGCCACGGGCAGGGGCACGAGACCGCCTTTCCGCAGGTGGTGGCCGACATGCTGGGCGTCGATGAGGCCAGCATCGAGATCGTCCATGGGGACACGTCGAAAATTCCCTTCGGAATGGGCACCTACGGGTCGCGCTCTCTGGCGGTCTGCGGCTCGGCTGTGGTGCGCGCCACGGACAAGATCATCAAGAAGGGCAAGAAGATCGCGGCGCATATGCTGGAGGCCTCGGAGGCGGATATCGAGTTCACCGACGGGCAGTTCAGCGTGGCGGGCACGGACAAATCCGTTGGCTTCGGCGACGTGGCGCTCAAGGCCTATATCCCGCATGATTTCCCGCTGGAGGAGGTCGAGCCGGGGCTGGAGGAAACCGCCTTTTACGATCCGGCGAACTTCACCTACCCCTCGGGGGCCTATGCCTGCGAGGTCGAGGTGGACCCCGAGACCGGCAAGGTGACGATCGAGCGGTTCGCCGCCGCGGATGATTTCGGCAATGTCATCAACCCGATGATCGTGACGGGCCAGGTCCATGGCGGGCTGGCGCAGGGGATCGGGCAGGCGCTGCTGGAACAGACGACCTACGACGCCGACGGGCAGCTGATCTCGGCCAGCTACATGGATTACGCCATGCCGCGCGCCGATGACGTGCCCTTCTACAGCGTCGATCATTCCTGTCAGACGCCCTGCACCCACAACCCGTTGGGCGTGAAGGGCTGCGGCGAGGCGGGTGCCATCGGCAGCCCGCCCTCGGTCGTCAATGCCGTGATCGACGCGCTGCACGCGGGCGGCCATGCCCATGTGACCCATATCGACATGCCGCTGACGCCCGCGCGCGTCTGGTCGGCCATCAACACCTGAGGAGGCCCCCGATGTATGCATTCGACCTTGAACGGCCCAAGCGGATCGGCGATGCGGTCAAGCTGCTGTCGGAGACGGAGGAAAGCCAGCCGCTGGGCGGCGGCCAGACCCTGATCCCGACGCTGAAACAGCGGCTGGCCATGCCCGAACGGCTGGTGAGTCTGACCGCGATCCCCGAGATGCAGGGGGTCTGCACATCCGACGATGGCGCGCTCTGCATCGGCGGGGCGACGACCCATGCGATCGTGGCGGCCCAGGCGGGGGACTACCCGGCGCTGGCCGCGCTTGCGGCGAACATCGGCGACCCGGCGGTGCGCAATCGCGGCACGATCGGCGGCAGCCTGGCCAACAACGATCCCTCGGCCTGCTATCCGGCGGCGGCGCTGGGCTCGGGGGCGCGGATCATCACCAACGCGCGCGAGATCGCGGCGGACGACTATTTCCAGGGCATGTTCACCACCGCCCTCGACGATGGCGAGATCATCACCGAAGTGCGTTTCCCGGTGCCCGAGAAGGCCCATTACGAGAAGTTCGACCAACCGGCCTCGCGTTTCGCGCTGACCGGCGTTTTCGTGGCGAAATACGCCGATGGCGTGCGCGTCGCCGTGACCGGGGCCTCGGAAGGCGGCGTGTTCCGCTGGACCGAGGCGGAAGCGGCGCTGTCCGACAACTTCTCGGCCGAGGCGATCTCGGGGCTGAGCCTGTCGGGCGATGGCATGATCAGCGATCTGCACGGGTCGGGCGACTATCGCGCGCACTTGGCGAAGGTGCTGACCGGACGGGCCGTCACGGCTGCGTGACGGTTTGAGCGGAATCAATGACCCTGGCGGGCAGATATGCCAGACTCGGCCCAAAGGAGGTGCACCATGACCAAGAAGAAAGACACATCGAAGGCCCAGGGCACGGATGATCCAATGGGTCAGATGCAAGCGATGATGGCCCAGTGGCAGACCATGGGCCTTGGCGGGATGAACGCCATGGGCACGGGCTGGATGGAGGCCATGTCGGAGATGGGCCGCGAATGGCTGCAGTTCGTGTCCGAGCGCGTGGCCCGCGACGTGGCGTTTCAGCAGCAGATGCTGCAGGCGAAATCCCCGCAGGACGTGCAGAAGATCCAGTCGGAATTCCTGCAGGCCGCCGTCGAGGACTACACCAAGGAGACCGGCAAGATGGTCGAGTTGAGCCGCAAGGTCTTCGCGCCGGATGAGGACAGCGGCAGCGGTGAAGAGCCGAAAACGGGGTGACGACGCGCCGCTGACATGACAAGGGCCTCCCCACTGCGGAGAGGCCCATTCCCTGAAGTCGTGGCTGTCCGGGCCTCACCCCTTCTGGGGCAGCGGCCCGATCATCATGACCATCTGGCGGCCTTCCATCTTGGGCATGTTCTCGACCTTGCCCAGGTCCTTGACGTCCTCGGCCACCCGTTCCAGCAGTTCGCGGCCCAGGTTCTGGTGGGCCATCTCGCGGCCACGGAACCGCAGCGTCACCTTGACCTTGTCGCCATTGTCGAGGAACCGGGTCACGTTCTTCATCTTGACGGTATAGTCATGTTCGTCGGTATTGGGCCGGAACTTGACCTCTTTGACCTCGATAACCTTCTGTTTCTTCTTGGCCTCGGATTCCCGCTTCTGCTGTTCGTACTTGTACTTGCCGAAGTCCATGATCTTGCAGACCGGGGGCGTGGCATTGGGCGAGATCTCGACAAGGTCGAGGCCGACCTCGCCGGCCAGGGTCATGGCCCGGTCGGGGCTGACGACGCCGACATTCTCGCCGGTGGGGCCGATCAGCCGAATTTCAGGAGCCCGGATGCGATCGTTGACGCGGGGGCCGGTGTCGCGCGTGGGCGGCGCGTTGTGAGGTCTGCGAGCTATGGGTCTTGTCCTTGTGTCACTAACTTTCGGTTTTTCACGGTAAACGCGCCCCTGCCGGCGTTCAAGGCCCCATTCGCCCGATGACCGCGTTGTTTTTTACACCGGCACGCGGCCACTGCGCTTACGGCTTTCCAAGACGCTCCGGGCGTGGGATATACCGACCGGAGGTCCGCTTTTGGGGCCGATGCACTGTTTTCTGAAAGGACTGACACAATGCGTGCGATCATCATCATCGTCGTTGTCGCCGGGCTGGGCTTCTTCGGCTACCAGTATGCGGCCAACGACCGGACCCCTGCCGAGGCCTATGCCGTCCTGACGGGTCAGGCCGAAGAGGCCGCGACGGCGGCCAACGACATGGCCGAGAGTGCTGCGGAAACCGCTGACGGCACCGCCGAGGGCGCGTCGGACATGGCCGAGGATGCCGCGACGGCCGTGGACGAGGCCGTGCAGGATGTCACTGATGGCGCGTCCGAGGCTGCAGAAGGGGTCGCCGACGCGGCAAAGGGGGCCGCGGATACCGTGAGCGGCGCCGCTGAGGACGCGGGCGCGGCGGTCTCCGATGCCGTCGAGGGGGCCACGGGAGCCGCCGGCGACGTGGCCGGGGACGCCGCGGATACGGCCGGCGAGGCGACCGAGACCGCCACCGAGATGGCCGAGGACGGCACCGCGGCCGCCACCGATGTGGCCGATGACGCGGCCGAGACAGCCGAAGACACCGTCGAAAGCGCCACGGACATGGCCGATGACGCCGCCGAATCGACCGCTGGCGCCGTTGACGGGGCCACGGACGGCGCGACCGAGACCGCAGATGGCGCGTCCGATGGCACCGAGGCCGCGACGGATGAGGCTGGCGAAACCACGGCCGAGGCAACCGACGGCGTGACCGGGGACGCGGACACCGCGGCCGAGGCGGCAGAGGGCGGCGATATCGCCAGCCTGCTGGACGCCGAGAGCTTCGATGCCGAGGCGGTCACCGAGTGGGTCGAGACATCCGATCTCGACCCCGCGGTCAAGCAGACGCTGACCTCCGCCGTCGAGCAGGCGGCCGAGGATCCGGACATGGTTCCGGACGTGATCGAGCAGATCCGCGCGGCGGCGGGCCTCTGAGGCGCTGCCACCTGATTTGAGAGGGGCCGTCCGCGCGGGCGGCCCCCGTTTCCACCGGTAACGCGGTCCGTGCCTGCAGGACGCCGTGTTCCACCGCCTAGCGGCTCAGCCCGGCGGGGTGGGTCGCAGCTTGCGCTTGGGGGCCGTGCTGTGGGGTTCCACCCTGCGCACCGGGATGTTCGGGGACTTGTCCTGTGCCGGTCGGCGACGCGCATGGTGACCCCTTAACGGTGGCCGCGCAACTGCACCGAGACCGACCCGGCGCGGGCGTGGCGCGACAAGGTGGTGCCGTCGTTGTCGAAGCAATAGCTGTCCCGGCCATAAAGCGTCGCCGCGAAGATGCGCGTGACCTCCAGCTCTTTCGTCGTCGGGCGCGACTGGTTTGCCACGACGACCAAAATCACCGCCACCGAGATCACGAGCGGCACCTTGGCCCGCAGGACCAGCTTGTGCCCGCAGCTCAGCCGTAGCCGCATCGTCATTGCCCATCTCGACCTGGCGATTCGATACGTCAGATTCGCGGCGCTGCCAGGGTGTCAGGGTGGGACCGGGAGAGGGGTCTGGGTCGTGTTTAGCGCTATCTCCGGTAAGATTTTCTTACAAAATGGCTTTGCTCCGTGGCATTGGGTGTTTCGTCAAGCGCGTCCTGTGGCTAGTGTTCTGGAACGTCAAACGATCTGCCCAGGCCCCGGGAGAGGGCTGGGTGAACAAACTTGGGAGGACCAACATGGATCGTCGTTCTTTTCTGACAAAGGGGGCCGTTGGCGGTGCCGCTGCGGCTGCGACCGGCACGCTGGCCGCACCGGCCTATGCGCAGGGCAAGCGCACGCTCACGCTCGTGACCACCTGGGGCCGCGGCCTGGCGGGGGTGCATGACAGTGCCCAGTATTGCGCCGACGCGATCACCGCGATGAGCGACGGCCAGCTGACTGTCGAGCTCCAGGCCGCGGGCGAACTGGTTGGCGCCTTCGAGGTTTTCGACGCGGTCTCGGCCGGTCAGGCCGACATGTATCACGGCGTCGACTACTACTTCCTGGGCCAGCACCCGGCGCTGTCGTTCTTCTCGCAGATCCCGTTCGGCATGAACTTCATGGAATACTCGAACTGGTTCTATCACGACGGCGGTCGTGAACTGGCCGACCAGCTTTATCCGATCTTTGGCCTGAAGGCCTTCCCGGCGGGCAACACCGGCCCGCAGTCCGGGGGCTGGTTCGCCAAGGAAATGAACGGCCCCGAGGATTTCCAGGGCCTCAAGTTCCGCATGCCGGGCCAGGGTGGCCAGGTGCTGGGCAAGCTGGGGGCCTCGGTTCAGAACCTGCCGGGTGCCGAAGTTTACCAGGCACTGGCCTCGGGGGCCATCGACGGCACCGAGTGGATCGGCCCCTGGGCCGACGAAAAGGCCGGTTTCCAGGAAATCACCAAGTTCTACTACACCGCCGGTTTCCACGAGCCCGGCCCGAACCTGAACCTGACCATGAACCTCGAGGTCTACGAAAGCCTGACCCCGGCCCAGCAGGCCGTCATCGAGAACGCCACGGCGGCCAGCAATCTCTGGACCATGTCGCTGTTCATGGCGAACAACTCGGCGGCGCTGCAGCGTCTGCAGTCCGGCGGGGTCCAGATTCTGGAATTCCCTGACAGCATCTGGGATGCCTTCGGCGCGGCCGCCGAGGAAGTTGTCGCCGAGAACATGGACGACGACCTCTACGCCGAGTGCCACGAGAGCTACTATGCTTCGTTGGAAAGCTCGGCCGAGTGGATCAGCCGGTCCGAGGCTGCCTACGCCGAGCAACGTAACCGCATCATGGGCATCTAAGAGCATCGCCCCGCGGGGCGTGCGCACCGGACCCCGCCGTACGCGCGGGGTCCGGCCTTCGCCCGCTGTGCCGGGCGGAGGTCCCAGATCTGACAACCGAGGGCAGGGGACATGGAAGAGGACGCCGCGCAGGCCGGGTTCTGGTCATCCTATGATAACGGGTTCACACGCTGGGTGGAACGGTTGCAGGGCAACGCCGCCGAAGGGGCCGATCCGATCGCCCCGGCCGAGACCACGCTGGGCGCCCTGGTCGATGCCCTGCTCTGGGTCATCGGCAACATCCTGGAATCGATCTACAATATCCTCTTTGCGGTCACGCATCCCGGGGTCTGGCTGGACTGGCTGACCTGGACCAACACCACCGAGGACAAAGAGGCGTTGATGCGTGTCGTCTATTACGGCGGCTCGACCGAGTTCTTCTTCGCGGTCTTCACGCTGTTCCTGATCCTCACCGCCGTCGGCTTCACCCGCCGCGGATTCATGTGGGCCACTGTGCGCGTGCTGGAAGGCTTCGCCAACAAGGTGGGCCGGACTTTCGCCTGGGCGGGTCTGCTCATGGTGCTGATCCAGGTGGTCATCATCTTCATGCAGCGGGTCTTCGCGGTCGCCGAAATTCCCGGCTTCGGCCTGCCCAGCTTCGACGTGAGCTGGTGGGCCGAAAGCCTCAAGCTTTACAACGCCATGATCGTCACGCTTTGTGTCACCTACACCTTCGTGCAGGGCGGCCACGTTCGGGTGGATCTGATCTATGCCGCCGTCGGCCACCGCGCCAAGCGCATCATCGACATGTTCGGGTCGCTGATCTTCATGGTGCCCGCCGCGGTGCTGATCTGGATGTACGGCTGGTATTTCCTCTGGCGTCACCTGATCACGCCCAAGCCCAATGCCGGCGACACGCTGGACCGGACGCTGCTCAAGGCCAGGGCGGTGCGCTGGAACGTCGAGACGATCAGCTTCTCGCCCAACGGTTTCAACGCCTACTTCCTGTTCAAGGTGCTGCTGGTGGCCTTCACGGCGCTGGTGCTGATCCAGGCGGTCGCCTTCTTCTACCGGTCCTGGCTGGAATGGGTCGAGGGCGAGGAGAGCGCGGGGAAATACCTCGACAAGGACAGTCTTGGCGCGGGCGAAGAAGCCTATGAAGGCACGCACTAGGCAATAGGGGCAGGAACACATGCTTTTCGGACTTGATGGCGTCGAGATCGGCCTGATCATCGTCTTTCTTTGCCTCTTTGCAGGCATTCTTTCCGGGTTCCCGGTGGCTTTCGCGATCGGCGGTTCGGGGGTGGTGTCCTTCGCGATCATCGCGGCGCTGGATTCGGGCGGCCTGCTGATCCATCAGGCGATCGACACCGGGTCCCAAGCCTACGCGGCCCTGATCGCCGAAGGAGTGCGGCCCGATTCGATCTCGATCTTCCGATATCCGGACCTGCCGCGGGTTGCCGAAAGCCTGTTTCCAGGCGGCTGGGAACGGGCGCTGGACCGCAACATTTCCTTTGTGGTCAACCGCATGAACGAGCGGGTTCTGGCGGGACAGTCCATCGAGACGCTGCTGGCGGTCGTGATGTTCGTGATGATGGGGATCACGCTCGAACGGTCCAAGATCGCCGACGACCTGCTGCGCACCATGAGCCGCGTCTTCGGCCCGCTGCCCGGTGGGCTGGCGGTTTCGGTGGTGGTCGTGGGGGCCTTCCTGGCCGCCTCCACCGGCATCGTCGGCGCGACGGTCGTCACCATGGGCCTGCTGTCGCTGCCGACGATGCTGCGCGCGGGCTATTCCAAGGAGCTGGCCACGGGCGTGATCTCGGCCAGCGGGACGCTGGGCCAGATCATCCCGCCCTCGATCGTGATCGTCCTGCTGGGCACGCTGGCCGGCGACCTTTATTCGGCCGCGCAGGAGGAACGGGCGCAACTGGCCGGCTGCACCGACGCGCTGACCTACCTGGGCGAACCGGCGGTGGTCTCGGTCGGCACGCTGTTCCAGGCGGCGCTGCTGCCGGGCATCATGCTGGCCTTTCTCTATGCCGCCTATGCCTTTGGCTATGCCCTGCTCAACCCGCGCAACGCGCCGCCCGTCGAACTGGGCCACTCCAGCCACGAGATCATCACCCGCAACGAGGGGCTGACCTGGTTCCTGGCGGTGCCCGGCGGGCTGATCGTCGCCTTCGTGTTCCTGATGAACCTCAGTGTCGTGGGCGGCCAGTCGGTGGTCGTGGACAGTTTCACCGACGCCGGCCAGACTGCGAGCCTGCGTACCAACGTCTCTGAGGAATGCCAGGCCTCGATGATCGAGCTGCACGGGCAAGAGGCCTGGGATGCGGCCGTGGCCGAACAGAAGGCCATCGAGGAAAGCGGCGGCGTGGCCGAGGCGCGCGAGCTGAGCGACGCCGAGCGCGCCGCGCGCGTGGACCAGGCCATCGCCGATGCACCGCCCATCGGCACAGGGATCGCCGTCGGTGCGCTGCTGCTGGCGCTGATACTGACGACGGCACGGGGCGTTGCCCCGTCGGCCGATGCAAGGCCGCTGATCGCCGGTGGGGCCGGTCTGGGGCTGATGCTGCTGGCCGACATCCTGCTGATCGGGCCGACGACCACGCCGGGCACCACCACGCTGATCATCGCCTTGCCGCTGCTGCTGGCGGGGTACGGGCTCTGGCATGCCTTCGCCCGGTTGTCGCGCAACGAGCTGCTGCGCGTGGTCTTTCCGCCGCTGGTGTTGATCATCGCCGTTCTGGGCTCGATCCTGGGCGGCGTCACCAACCCGACCCCCGCCGCTGGGCTGGGCGCGGCCGGGGCGATCATGCTGGCCGCCTATCGCAAGCTGCAGGAACAGGAGCGCTCCGGCCGGCTGATCCTGCTGACCACGGGGGCGGTGATTCTGATGCTGCTGGTTGGGGTCAACTTCGACATGCGCATCGGCCAGGCCGACCTGTCGCTGGAAAACTGGATCGCCTTCTTTGTGGCCATGGCGGCCTTCCTGTTCGCGCTCTTCGGGCTGCTTTACGCCTGCTGGGTGCTGCTACGGTCCAGGGTGCTCAGCCCCGTGGTGCGCGAGACCGCCAAGGTCACTTCGATGGTCTTCACCATCCTGATCGGGTCGCAGCTGCTCAACCTGGTGGTCATTTCCTTCGGCGGGGAACACTACATCCAGCAGTTCCTGCGCAGCTTCGACAACCCGGCGACGGCTTTCCTGATCGTGATGCTGGTGCTCTTCGTGCTGGGCTTCGTGCTGGATTTCCTGGAAATCATCTACATCGTGATCCCCATCGTCGGGCCGGTGATCTACGGCTCGTATTTCGACCCCAAGTGGGTGACGATCATGATCGCGGTGAACCTGCAGACCTCCTTCCTGACGCCGCCATTCGGCTTTGCGCTGTTCTACCTGCGCGGGGTAGCACCAAAGGAGGTGACGACCATGCACATCTACCGCGGCATCATTCCCTTCGTGCTGATCCAGGTGGTCGGGCTGCTGCTGCTGTGGTGGTTCCCGCAGGTGGTCACCATCGTGCCGAACCTGCTGGGCTAAGGCCCGGGGGGACGACAACGAAGGGGCGCCTGCGGGCGCCCCTTTCGCATCTGGGGCCAGGCAGGCGTGCCCTGACCGCGATGTCGGGGTTTCAGCGTTCGCCGTCCGGCAGGGTGATCCGGGCCACCTGTTCGGCAATGGGGTCGACCTCCAGCGGATGCGTCTCCGAGACGTAGTCCTCGGGGTTGCCCAGGTCTTCCCACTGGCCCTGGCGATGGATTTCCACCGCCGAGAAGCGCGCCTTGTAGCCCATCTTGTCGGAGCCGGGCACCCAATAGCCAAGGTAGACATAGGGCAGGCCCAGTTCACGGGCGATCTGGACATGGTCAAGGATCAGATGCGTGCCCAACGACTGCCGCGCCAGGGCGGGCTCGAAAAAGGAATAGACCATGCTCAGCCCGTCATCGAGCATGTCGGTCAGGCTGACCGCGCGCAGACCGCTGTCGTCGGGATCGCGCGCCGCGGTGCGGTCGGTGTATTCGATCAGCCGGGTGCGGACCGGCGTTTCCTCGATCATGGCCGCGAACTCGAACAGGTCCATGTCCGCCATGCCGCCGTCGGCGTGGCGGCTGTCGAGGTAGCGGCGGAAGAGCGCGTATTGATCCTCGGTCGCCCAGGGCGAGGAGGCGCGGCGCCGCAGGTGGGTATTGCGGTTCCAGACCCGGCGCTGGCTGCGCGAGGGGCGGAAGTCGGCCACGCGGATACGCGCCGACATGCAGGCGGTGCATTCCGCGCAGGAAGGGCGATACAGCACGTTCTGCGAGCGGCGAAAGCCCTGTTTGGACAGCGTGTTGTTCAGCTTTTCCGCGTTCTCGCCCTGCAGCGCCGTGAACAGCTTGCGCTCCATCCGGCCCGGCAGATAGGGGCAGGGTTGCGGGGCGGTCACGTAGAACTGCGGCGCAATGGGAAGCGAGTGGCGCATCGGGCTTTCTCGTGCAACGGTGGGCAAGATCCTTGGCAGAGCCTAGCAACGCCGGGCCGGGACGCCAAGCCCGTGTTGCAGCCTTTGTCACAGCGTGCGGTTGAGCGCCACTGTGCCCAGCACGAGGTCGTGCAGCCCCTGGCGCTTGGGCGTCATCAGCGTGACGACGCCCGAGCCCAGAAGCCCCGGCCAGACGATCAGCAGCCCGTATTGCAAGGCGACATGCAAGAAGGAGGTGCGCCCGTCCAGGCGCAGGCCCTCGGTGTCGCGCAGCTCGACCGCCATGAGGCGCATCCCCCAGGTGGCCGATCCGCCCGCCAGCGTGGACCAGCGGTAGAAGAAACCGACCACCGCGACCATGACGGGAAAGACGAAGAGCCCCAGAAAGAAGGTCAGCGGCAGCAGCAGCGCCGAGATCACGCTGGCGACGACCCAGTCGAGCAGCCAGGCGATCACGCGCTTGCCGGGCACGCCGCGATAGAATTCGGGCAGGCGGTCCGGGTCGGGATGGCCGGGGCTATGGGCAAGGGTCCGTGTCATGGGGTCTCCGTGCGGGGTGGGGCGGCCGCCCGAGGGGATTTCCGGGCGGCCGGGGCGCGGGCGATCAGATCGCGGCGGCGTCTTCGCCGGGTGTGTCGTCGCGGCGCTTGCTGCGGTCTTGCATGAACTGGTCGAACTCGGCCTTGTCCTTGGCCTCGCGCAGGCGCTGGAGGAAGTGCTCGAACTGTTGCTGTTCCTCTTCCAGGCGGCGCAGCGTGTCCTGCTTGTAGGCGTCGAAGGCCGCGTTGCCGCTGGACGTGGTGGCGGCGCGATAGCTTTGGCGGGTGCGCCGGGTGGCGCAGTTTCCGGAAAACATGCGTTTGCTCCATATCATGTAGGCAAGAAGGGCGAGGCCGAGGGGCCAGGCAAAGATGAAGCCCAGCACCATGGCGGCGATCCAGGCGCCCTTGCCCCGGTTATCGAGCCAGGCCTCGGCCCGGGTGAACCAGTTGCCTGCCCGTATTGCATGTGGCTGGGGCGCGGCGTCGTCAAGATTGGTGGTCGAGGTGGACATATCTGCTCCAAGGGTTGGTCTATGGCATGTGAAGGCTTTTCACATTACAACAGATGGGCAGGGCACCACCCCGCTGCAAGAGGGAATGTGAAGGTTTTTTACATTTTTCCTGCCGAGCGCGTTTCAGGCCGTGAAATCAGCGACTTGCGCCTGTGCCAGGGGGCGCAGCCGGTCGGGTGCGATCGCAAAGACATGCCGCGGCGTGCCCGCGGCGGCCCAGATTTCTGCAAAATCCGACAGGCGCGGGTCCCAGAAGGCGCGGATCGGGTGCAGGTGCCCGATGGGGGCCACGCCGCCGATGGCAAAGCCCGTCTGGGCGCGCACCGCCGCGGCGTCGGCGCGGTCCAGCGCCTCGCCCGCCACCCGGGCGGCCTTGCCCGCCGCCACCCGGTTGCCGCCGCCGGTCAGGAACAGGATGCAATCGCCGCTCTCGTGGCCCTGAAAGATGATCGACTTGCAGATCTGATCGAGCGCGCAGCCCGCCGCCGCGGCGGCCTGTTCCGCGGTGCGGGTGCCTTCGGCCATCTCCAGCGGGTCGGCGTCCAGTCCCGCCGCCTGCAGGGCGGCTTTCACGCGGTTCAGGCTCTTGCTCATGTCGTGCACCCTCTCTAGCGTCGCAGCGAGGCTAGCAATCCGGAGGCGGGGCGCAAGGGCATGTCTGATCTGTTCGACGAGGTGATGGCCATGGAGCGCGGCGTCTGGGCGGCGCTGGCGGCGGGCGATGCGCGGACCCTGCGCGCCGCCCTGGCCGAGGATTTCGAGGGCCTCTACCCCGACGGTGGCGCCGGGCGCGAGGATCTGATCGCCGGGCTGGCCACCGGCCCGACCGTCGCCGCCTATGAACTGTCGCAAGAGCGGGCGCGGCCCATGGGCGACGACCACGCGCTGCTGACCTATCATGCCCGGTTCCGACGGGCCGGGCAGACCGGTTGGGAGGCGATGCGCGTCTCCTCGATCTGGCGGCGCGCGGGGACGGGCTGGGAAAACACCTTCAGCCAGGACACGCCCGAGGGGCCGCCGGTGCCATGAGCTTTGCCGCGCGCATCACCCGGGCCCCGCGCCCCTTCGAGGCCGACCACGGCGCCGACGGCCGTGCCCTGTTCCCCGATCAGCCGCCTGAGGTGGCCGAGGTGATCGACGGGGCGGCCGGGTGCAGCCCCTACCTGCTGGACCTCATGCGCAAGGAGGCCGACTGGCTGGCGCCCGCGCTGGCCGACCCCGAGGCGGCGCTGGAGGCCGAACTCGCCGAAAAAGCTGCGCTGGACTTGCCGAAACTGGGCAGTGGACTGCGCCAGGCCAAGCGGCGCGTCGCCCTGCTGGCGGGGCTGGCCGACCTTGCCGGGGTCTGGGCGCTGGAGGATGTGACCGGCGCGCTGACGCGGCTGGCCGACATGGCGGTGGACACCGCGCTCAAGCGGCTGGTCGCCGCCGAGATCGCGCGCGGCAAGCTGCCGGGGCTTGGGCCCGAGGATGCCGGGACGGCCGGCGGCATGGTTGCCCTGGCCATGGGCAAGGGCGGCGCCCATGAGCTGAACTATTCCAGCGACATCGACCTGATCTGCCTGTTCGACGAGACCCGCTTCGACCCGGATGCCTACCACGAGGCGCGCGCGGGCTTCATCAAGGTGACGCGCCGCATGTGCGCGCTCATCGGCGAGACCACCGCCGAGGGCTATGTCTTTCGCACCGACCTGCGCCTGCGGCCCGATGCCAGCGTCACGCCGGTCTGCCTGTCCATGGAAGCCGCCGAACGCTATTACGAAAGCGTCGGGCGCACCTGGGAACGCGCCGCCTATATCAAGGCGCGCGCGGCGGCGGGCGACATCGCGGCGGGCGCGCGGTTCCTCGACACGCTGCGCCCCTTCGTATGGCGCAAGCACCTGGATTTCGCCGCCATCCAGGATGCCCACGACATGCGTCTGCGCATCCGCGCCCACAAGGGGCTGGGCGGGCCGATCACCCTGCCGGGGCACAACATGAAGCTGGGCCGGGGCGGTATCCGCGAGATCGAGTTCTTCACCCAGACCCGCCAGCTGATCGCCGGGGGCCGCGACGAGAGCCTGCGGCTGCGCGGCACGGGCGAGGGGCTGGCGGCGCTGGCGCGTGCGGGCTGGGTGCCCGAGGCCGATGCACAGACGCTGACCGCCCATTATCGCGCCCATCGCGAGATCGAGCATCGCGTGCAGATGCTGCGCGACGCCCAGACCCATGACCTGCCGCAGACGGACGACGAGTTCGACCGCCTCGCCGCTTTCTGCGGCACCGATAGCGACAGCCTGAGGGCGACGCTCACCGACCGGCTGGAAGAGGTCCACGAGATGACCGAGGGCTTTTTCGCGCCCACGGAACCCACCGCCGCCGCGCCCGAGTTCGGCGAAGAGATCACCGAACGCTGGCTGACCTATCCCGCGCTGCGTTCGGACCGGGCGGTGGAGATCTTCAACCGGTTGAAACCGATGCTGCTGGCCCGCCTGCAAGAGGCCGCCAAACCCGAGGAGGCGCTGCTGGCCTTCGATGGCTTCCTGCGGGGGCTGCCGGCGGGTGTGCAGCTGTTTTCGCTCTTCGAGGCCAATCCCCAGCTGACCCGGCTGATCGTGGACATCGCCGCGACCGCCCCGGCGCTGGCGCAGTACCTGGGTCGCAATTCAAGCGTGCTGGACGCGGTGATCGGCGGCACCTTCTTCGAGGCCTGGCCGGGCTGCGCGGCGCTGACCGAGGGGCTGGAAAAGACCCTCGACCGGGCCGACGACTACGAGGCGCAGCTGGACGCGACCCGCCGCTGGGCCAAGGAATGGCATTTCCGCATCGGCGTGCATCATCTGCGCGGGCTGATCGACGCGGGCGAGGCCGGGCGGCAATACGCCGATCTTGCCGAGGCGGTGATCGCCGGGCTTTACCCGCGCGTGGCGGCGCAGTTCGCCGAGAAACACGGGCCCCCGCCGGGGCGTGGGGCGGTGGTGCTGGGCATGGGCTCGCTGGGGGCCGGGCGCATTCATGCGCAATCGGACCTGGACCTGATCGTGATCTACGACGGCGCGGGGCAGGAGGCTTCGGAGGGGTGCAAGCCGCTCTCGGTGCGGGCTTATTACGCGCGGCTGACCCAGGCGCTGGTGACGGCCCTGTCGGCGCCGATGGCCGAGGGCAAGCTCTACGAGGTGGACATGCGCCTGCGCCCTTCGGGCCGGCAGGGGCCGGTGGCCACGGCCTTTGCCGCCTTCGAGCGCTACCAGATGGACGAGGCCTGGACCTGGGAGCACCTGGCGCTGACCCGCGCGCGGGTGGTGGCGGGGCCGCCCGACCTTGGCGCCGATGTCGAGGCCAGCCGGGCCCGGGTGCTGGCGGCCAAGGCCGGCGGCGACGCGGTGCGCGGCGAGGTGGCCCACATGCGTGACAGGATCGCCGCGGCCAAGCCGCCCGAGGGGCCCTGGGACGCCAAGATCGGCCCGGGCCGCTTGCAGGACGTGGAACTGGCCGGCCAGGCACTGGCGTTACTGGCGGGCAGCACCGCCCATGCCACGACCGAGCAGTTGGACGAGGCCGTCTCGGCGGGGGTGATCGGGGCTGATCCCGCCGCCTGTCTGGCCAGGGCCGCCGATCTGTTCTGGGCCTTGCAGGCCAGCGGCAAACTGCTGGGCGGGGGCGCGACCGACCCCGATGCCCTGGGCGCAGGTGGCCGCGCCATGATCCTGCGCGAAACCGGGGCGGAGAGCGTGGCGGCGCTGGCCAGGCAGATCCGCGCGGCGGCAGAGGCCGCTGCCAAGACCATCACCGAGACACTGGGAGAGGGCCATGAGACCCGTTGACGAAAATGACCCCAAGGGGCTGATCTACGAGGCCTACCGGATCGAGGGGATCAGCGCCGAGGAATGCCGGACGATCTTTCTCGACTGGGCGCTGAGCCTTGGCGAGGTGGCGCCGGGCACGGCGATCCCCGTGCTGCTGTCGCGCCACGGGCAAGAGGGCCACCCAATGACGGACGTCCTGCGCGAGGGGCTGAGCAGTGCCGAGGGGGTCAGGCGCCGCGGCGGCCGCAAGGCGCGGTTGAGCTGAGTCGTTGCACGGGCGACAGGGCGTCTGTCTGTCTGAGGCCTTGAATCGGCGTCCGCGACTGATCACATTGTTGATGGGAAGGGCACAACCAATCGCTTGCAGAAAAGGTGCATAGGCAGATGAACCGTGACGATTACGTGGAAAAGATGAAGGCAAAGCTCGACGAGTGGAACGCCGAAATCGACAAACTTCAGGCCCAAGCCAAGGACGCCGAGGAGGAGACCAAGGCGAAATACGAGGCGCAGCTGGCCGAAATGCGCAAGCAGCGCGACGAGGCCCATGCCAAGATGAAGGAAGCTCAGTCCGCGACAGACGCGGCATGGGATGACATGCAAAAGGGCATTCAGGACGCTTGGGAAAATATCTCGGACTCGTTTCAGAAGGCCTGGAAGCGCTTTCAATAACCAGGGCCTGCGCGCCGACGAAGATGTAGCGTGAGACGGCGCTGCGGGCGACTTAGGTGGAAACTATTGCGGTAAAGTCTCGCCAAACGCGTCGGCCATTGCGTTTGTAAGGGCGGGGTCTTCTACGAGTTCCCTGTGGCCAATGCTGCCATCCCGCTTCCATCCGTTCGTAATTGCGACGCAGTGTGCAAACTCCATACCGCGGTGATCCATCGCCTTGTCGACAGAGACGAAGTCGGGTTTGTGGATATCCCAACCGACACCGCGGAGGATGCCGCGCGGATTAATGCAGTACTTTGTTGAGTCGAGACCCTGTTTCGGGTCCCGGAGCCTGTGATCACCATGGCGCCGACGCTCTTCCGTACCGTTCACCGGGTAGCAATTGCGCCCCCGAATTGGCGTAAACCCCCAAAATCTTCTCCGCGCGAGGTCGAAGACATTACGACCCCTCGTATTTGGAAGCACCAGTTCATCCAGGTCACATACAAGGACTGCGCGCGCGCGAGACAAAAATCGCATGCGGGCAATATTAAGAGCGGCGGTCTGGAAAAAGAGGGCATCATTTTTATGCGACCCGATGGCAAGACCGCCCCACTTTGCTGGAATGGAAAGAACCCTGAAGGCCGTCAGGCCGGCGGTGTCAAGCTCTGACGCGATGGCCTCCAACGGATAGGCGTCTGATCCATTGTCGACGACAAGCAACCCCTCAAGATCTTGGTGCCGTTTGTGAAACCGCGCAAAGTCACCGATCCAGGCTGGGTCGTTGTTCTTGTTGAAGATCACGCTGCAATTGAGACCTGCGAAAGTGCTTTCTTCGCAAGCACTCAGCGAAAGGTCTGCAGTGAACTTATCCATTTTTAGAGAGAGGATTTTGGGGTCTTTAGGCGCGCTGAGCAGAACCTCATCTGACCGCCGCCGAGAGGTGATCTTGCGGATTTTGCTGGGGATACCGTCGCACGCAATTGCCGCAGCCTTAAGTGCCGGGCACAAGTTGCGTAGTGACGGGCCAACCAGCATTACGCCCCGCCCCGTGGCGAAGGCGTCATAGAAGAGCGTTTCTCGATCGTAGGCCGCAGCAAACGCAGCGGAACGCGCCGCTTCGGGGACATTGAAATCACGGCGTCCAACCTCGGGTGGAAGGCGAAGCGTTGCCCCGGTGACTATAGACATCCGTTTCCCCCTTAAGCCAACACTTCCCAATCGACATCTCCAATTGGCCTGCGGCACGACGGAGAGATCGCCGGACGAGGCCGTACAGTCAAGCATTTCCACTCGCCGGACCTCTCTCGGGCTGGCGCAGACCTTCGGTTGTAGGTGTTTCAGGCCATGCGAGGGGGTTATCGTCTTCGTTTTGAGGCGTTTTCAGCGCCTCGGACAGACCTGTTGCGGCTGTTTCGTTCAGTTTGGGTCTGGAGTGCGGTCACGCGCACAGCGGTGTCGTTCGCAGTCGGCGAATGGCGGCGAGGATGGTGCAGACCATCGGGCCGAGCGGTTCGCGACCAGCGATTCTGCAAACTCTGCTCTCGGCGCAATGCCGATGCAGGAACCCTCACCGGCCCCTAACTGTAGCGCGGCAGCGCCGCCGCCTCGGCGGCAAGGGCGGTGATCCCGGCCCAGTCGCGGGCCTTGACCAGTTCGCCGGGGGTGACCCAGCTGCCGCCCACGCAGAGCGTGTTGGCAAGCGACAGGTAGTCGGCGGCATTGGCCAGGCTGACGCCGCCGGTGGGGCAGAACCGCACCTGCGGGATCGGCGCACCGATGGCCTTGAGCGCCTTGGCCCCGCCATTGGCCTCGGCGGGAAAGAACTTCTGCACGCTGTAGCCGCGCTCCAGCAGGGCCATGGCCTCGGAGGCCGTGGCGGCGCCGGGCAGCAGCGGCAGGTCGTTGGCTTCGCAGGCGTCCAGCAGCCTGTCGGTGGCGCCGGGCGAGACGCCGAAGGTCGCCCCGGCCTCTTTCGCGGCCTCCACGTCGTCGGGGGTCAGCAGCGTGCCCGCGCCGACCACGCCACCCTCGACGCGGGCCATTTCCCGGATCACGTCCAGCGCGGCGGGGGTGCGCAGGGTGACTTCCAGCGCGGGCAATCCGCCCTTGATCAGCGCGGCGGCCAGATCGGCGGCAGGACTGGCGTCCTCCAGCACCAGCACCGGCACCACGGGGGCGAGGGTGCAGACCTTGGCGGTCAACTCGGAGGCGTGTTCGGGGGTCATGCGAGTGTCTTTCGGTGAAGGGATCAGAGGATGACCGAGGCGCCCTCGGTCGCAAGCCCGCAGGTCTGGCGGAAGCTCTCGAACAGCTCGCGGCCGACGCCGTTGCCATTGCCGGTCAGGTCCGCCTCGGCGGGTTCACGACCCTCGAGGTTGCTCAGGCAGTCCAGCCGCCCGGCGGTCGCGTCCAGACGCAGCAGGTCGCCGTCGCGCAGAAGCGCGATCGGCCCGCCGCGCGCGGCCTCGGGGGCCACGTGAATGGCCGCAGGCACCTTGCCCGAGGCCCCGGACATGCGCCCGTCGGTGACAAGGGCGACGCGCAGCCCGCGATCCTGCAGGATCGACAGCACCGGTGTCAGCCCGTGCAATTCGGGCATCCCGTTGGACCGCGGCCCCTGGAACCGGACGACAATGATCGTGTCCTCGGTGATCTCGCCGGCCTTGAAGGCGGCCTTGACCTGGTTCTGGTCGTGGAAGACGCGCACCGGGGCCTCGATCACCTGCCGGTCTTCGGCCACGGCCGAGACCTTGATGACCGCCCGGCCCAGGTCGCCTTCCAACTGGACCAGCCCGCCGCTGGGCTGGAAGGGGTCGGAACAGGGCCGCAGGATACGGTCGTTGCCGGTTTCGGCGGGGCCATCGGCATAGGTGATCTTGTCGCCGTCGAGCTTGGGGTCGCGAGTATAGAGCGCCAGCCCGTCCCCGGCCACGGTCTTGACGTCCTCGTGCAGCAGGCCCGCGTCGAGCAACTGCCCGATCATGTATTGCAGACCGCCCGCGGCGTGGAAATGGTTCACGTCGGCCAGCCCGTTGGGATAGACCTTGGCCATCAGCGGCGTCATCGCCGAGATATCCGCGAAATCCTGCAGGTCCAGCACGATGCCCGCCGCCCGCGCCATGGCCGGCAGGTGCAGCACCAGGTTGGTCGAGCCGCCCGTGGCCATCAGCCCGACCATGCCATTGACGAAGGCCTTTTCGTCGAGAATGTCACTGACTGGCCGGAAGTCGTTGCCCAGCGCGGTGATGCCGAGCGCCCGTTCCGTGGCCGCCGCCGTCATCGCGTCGCGCATCGGCGTGCCGGGGTTGACGAAGCTGGCGCCTGGCAGGTGCAGCCCCATGACTTCCATCAGCATCTGGTTGGTGTTGGCGGTGCCGTAGAAGGTGCAGGTCCCCGGGCCGTGATAGCTCTCCATTTCGGCCTTCATCAACGCGTCGCGGCCGATCTCGCCGGTGGCGAACTTCTGGCGCACCTTGGATTTCTCGTCGTTGGGCAGGCCGCTGGTCATCGGGCCGGCGGGTACGAAAACGGCGGGGATATAGCCGAAGGTGGCCGCGGCCATGACCAGGCCCGGCACGATCTTGTCGCAGACCCCCATGTAAAGCGCGCCGTCGAAGGTGTTGTGCGACAGCCCCACAGCGGCGGCCAGCGCGATCACGTCGCGCGAGAACAGCGACAGTTCCATCCCCGTCTGTCCCTGGGTAACGCCGTCGCACATGGCCGGCACCCCGCCGGCGACCTGCGCGGTGCCCCCCGCGGCGCGTGCGGCGGCGCGAATCTTGTCGGGGAAATGTTCAAAGGGCTGATGCGCCGAAAGCATGTCGTTGTAGGCGGTGACGATGCCGAGGTTGGCGCGGCGCTCGTCGGTCAGCGATGCCTTGTCGTCGCCCATGGCGGCATAGGCATGGGCCTGGTTGCCGCAGGACAGATGCGCCCGGCGCGGGCCTTCGGCGGCGGCGGCGGCCATGCGATCGAGATAGTCGCGGCGGGTCGGCGCGCTGCGGGCGATGATCCGGTCGGTGACATCCTGCAAGGACTTCTGAACGCTCATGGGGGGCCTCTCGGTTAAACGGACTTTGCCGATACCAGATGTTAGCACAGCGGGTTAGCGCTAACAAGCGCCCTGCCGGCGGGAGTGCGGCGAGCGGTCGGGCCGGTCGGTGTTGAAAGGACCGGTCCTGGACCCGCCCGCGCAGGCCCGCCGCCCCTTTCCCGGGATCGGGGAACCCGCTAGGAGGGCTGCCATGTCGCAGTCCTCCTTGCCGCGTGTCCGGCTTCTTCCCAAGGCGAAACCCCAGGCGATCCGGCACGGATTTCCCTGGGTCTATGCCAATGAGCTGGTCCTCGACCGGCGTACCAAGGCGCTGGCCCCCGGCGCGCTGGCCGTTTTGCAGGACGCGGGCCGGGAGGATCTGGCGCTGGTGACGGTCAATCCCGGCTCGCGCATCGCCGCGCGGGTGCTGGACCGCGACCCTGGCGCGGCCCTGGATCACGACTGGCTGATGCGCCGCCTCAAGCGGGCGCTGGCCCTGCGCGAGACCCTGTTCGAGGCGCCTTACTATCGCCTTGTCCATGCCGAGGCTGACGGGTTTCCCGGGGTGGTGATCGACCGCTTCGGCGATCTGGCCGTGGTGCAGCCCAATGCCGCCTGGGCCGAGGCGCATCTGGACAGGCTTGTTGCTGCGCTGGTCGCGGAAACCGGCCTGTCGGGGGTCATCAAGAACGGCACGGGCCGGGCGCGCGGCCTTGAGGGGCTGCCCGAAGAGATGGCCCTGGTCCATGGCGCGGCCCCGGATGGCCCGGTGCCGGTGCCCATGAACGGCGCCACCTACATGGCCGACCTGATGGGCGGACAGAAGACCGGCCTGTTCTATGACCAGCGGCCCAACCATGCCGTTGTCGCCGGGCTGGCGCGTGGGGCGCGGGTGCTGGATGTCTTTTCCCATGTGGGCGGCTTTTCCCTGGCCGCCCTGGCAGCTGGCGCCGACTGCGCGCTGGCGGTGGATGGCGCGGCCCCCGCGCTGGCGCTGGCC
>NZ_JBKOTX010000084.1:0-23316 GCF_047086965.1 Roseovarius halophilus (ex Wu et al. 2025)
GGCTCCGCGGGCGGCTCCGCGGGCGCGGCCCCTGGGGCCATGCGCTCGTCCCGCGACCGGCCCATGGCCGCTACATGCTTGACACCCTTTTCGCGCAGCAGCTTTTGCACGCCCTTGATGGTCATCCCATCGTCATGCAGCAAGGCCTTGATTCCGCCCAGCAATTCCATGTCCTGGGGGCGATAGTAACGCCGCCCACCCGCGCGCTTGACCGGCTTGATCTGGTTGAACTTGCTTTCCCAGAACCGCAGCACATGGGCCGGCGTGTCCAGCCACTCGGCCACCTCGGAAATGGTGCGGAAGGCGTCGCGGGACTTGGTCATCCCCGGCCGTCCCTAGCGCTTGTTGCCATGGGCCACGCGATCTTTCATCAGGTGGCTGGGCCGAAAGCTCAGCACCCGGCGGGGCGAGATCGGCACCTCTTCGCCGGTCTTGGGGTTGCGGCCCATGCGCGCGGCCTTGTCGCGGATCGTGAAGGTGCCGAAGGACGAGATCTTGACGTTCTCGCCGCGCACCAGGGCGTCGGACATGTGCTGCAGAACCGTTTCGACCAGATCCGCGCTTTCGTTGCGCGACAGGCCGACCTCCTCGTGGACGGATTCGGCGAGGTCCATCCGTGTGAGCGTCTTCTCTGACATTCCGTCCCCCTGTTTTCCACAGACTTTAGGCCTGCCGTGAAAAGAGAGTCAATAACAGGCACTTGGGCCATGGTCTTGAGGGGCAGTTTTCGCCTACCAGCGCAAGACCACCGCGCCCCAAGCGAGGCCGCCGCCGATGGCCTCGGTCACGACCAGGTCGCCGCGCTTGATCTGGCCGCGCTGCACCCCGACCGACAGGGCCAGCGGGATCGAGGCCGCCGAGGTGTTGCCGTGATCCTGTACCGTCACCACGACGCGGTCCATCGGCAGGGCCAGTTTCCTGGCCGTGGCCTCGATGATGCGGATATTGGCCTGGTGCGGCACCACCCAGTCCACGTCGTCATGGCCCAGCCCGGCGCGGGTCAGCGCGGTTTCGGCGGTGGCGGCCAGTTTCTCGACCGCGTGGCGGAAGACCTCCTTGCCCTGCATGCGCAGCACACCGGCGCTGCCCGTCGAAACCCCGCCATCGACATAGAGCAGGTCGCGGAAGCGCCCGTCGGACTTCAGGTCGGTGGCCAGGATGCCGCGGTCGGCGGGGGTGCCCGCGCCCTCGGCCGCCTCCAGCACCAGCGCGCCCGCGCCATCGCCGAACAGAACGCAGGAGCCGCGATCTGTCCAGTCCAGAATGCGGCTGAAGGTCTCGGCCCCGATGACAAGCACCCGCTCGGCCTGGCCCGAGGCGATCAGGGCGTCGGCATTGGCCAGCGCATAGACGAAGCCCGCGCAGACCGCCTGCACGTCATAGGCAAAGCCGCTGGTGTTGCCGATGGCCTCCTGGACCATGGTCGCCGCCGAGGGAAAGGTCAGGTCGGCGGTCGAGGTGGCCAGCACAATGGCGTCGACTTCATCCCCCGTCAGCCCGGCATCGGCAAGCGCGGCCTGCGCGGCGCGGGTCGCCAGGTCCGAGGTCGTCTGATCCGGCGCGGCGAAGTGGCGCCGCTCGATCCCCGAGCGGCTGCGAATCCACGCATCCGTGGTTTCCAGCGTCCTCTCGAACTCCGCGTTCGGAACAACGCGCTGCGGCAGATAATGCCCGATGCCCCGTACGACTGCCCGGCGTGTCATGTGCTGTTTCGGTCCTTTGCCCCCGGCGCATTGTGGGATGGGCGGCTGCCCTCCGCCATATCCTCCGCGCTGATGTCAGTGCCATCCTGCGCAAGGGCCGCGGCGGATGCAACCCGCGCCGCAAGACGGTGCGAAAAGCCCGAGCCGGCCAGTTGATAGGCCATGTCCACCGCCGCCTGCACGCCGGTGGAATCGGCCGATCCGTGGCTTTTTATGACGGTGCCGTTGAGGCCCAGAAAGACCCCGCCGTTGACGCGGCGCGGGTCGATTCGCTTGCTCAGCCGGCGCAGTGAGGTGGCCGCCAGCAGCGCCGCGATGCGCGACAACGGCGTCTTGCGAAAGGCCTCGCGCAGGCGCTGCGAGATCATGTTGGCCGTGCCTTCTCCGGTCTTGAGCGCGACATTGCCGGTAAAGCCGTCGGTGACGATCACGTCCACGCGGCCCGAGGGCAGGTCGCCCCCCTCGACGAAACCGACATAGTCGTATTCACCGCGCTCGGCGGCCTTGGCGATTAGGTCCTGGGCGACCTTGAGTTCGGCCCGGCCCTTGTGTTCCTCGACGCCCACGTTGAGCAGGCCCACCCGGGGCCGCGCCAGACCCATGGCGTTGCGCGCGTAAGATGCCCCCATGAGCGCATACATCAGCAGATCATCCTGATCGGCACGGATGTCGGCGCCGGCGTCCAGCATGATGTTGAAGCCGCCGGGGCTGCGCGAGGGCCAGAGGCAGGCGATGGCGGGCCGGTTGACCCCGTCGACCTTGCGCAGCCGGACCATGGAAATCGCCATGAGCGCGCCGGTATTGCCGCAGCTGACACAGACCTGCGCCTCGCCCGCGCGCACCGCCTCGATCGCCGACCACATCGAGCTGTTGCGGCCCTGGCGCATGACATGGCTGGGCTTGTCGGCCATGGCCACGATATCGGGCGCGTGGCGCACCGTGACATTGTCGCCAATGCGGCGCTTTCGCACGAGCGCACCAAGCTCGGCCTCATCGCCGTGCAGGACGATCCGCGCGTCGGGCCGTTTCTTTAGGAACCGTGCAAGGCCCGCCACGATGGGGGCGGGGCCCTTGTCGCCGCCCATGGCGTCAACGGACAGGACGATGTTCCCGGACGGGATGCCTTCGGCGCCGGTCTGTTTCGACGGTTCCACCGTGGTCATGGCATCCGGTCCGGACCGCTGCGTCAGGCTGCGTCGTCGTCCAGATCGATCTCGTCGGCCTGGGCGACCACTTCGCGGTCGGCGTAGTGGCCGCAGGCAGGGCAGACGTGATGCGGGCGCTTGAGGTCGCCGCACGAGGGGCATTCGTTGGGGTTGGCCCCGTCCAGCGCGTGGTGGGAACGGCGGTTGTTCCGGCGCGACTTGGACACCTTGTTCTGATGGACTGCCATGTCTCAACCTTTGCTTGGCTTGGCCCGCGTGGCGCGGGACCGGCGTGAATTCTGTTTCGATGCGGATGTTGGGGCCGCGTCTAGTGCAAACGCCCCGCCCTGTCGAGCCACGATCCGCGAGAAGCCGTGAAAATACCGAGCCCCGCGCGTTTGGCAAGCCCTTTGTCAGCCTGTCGATCGACCCCCGGTCAGTCGCCGTCGTCCGTGCTGTCGTCTTCGGCCGCAAGCGTATCGCGCAGCCCCGCCAGCCCGGCAAAGGGCCGCAGGTCGTCGTCGCGCAGGGGCGCCTTGCCCGGCTCTGTAAAGACCGCTTCGCCGGTCTCGGCCTGCGCGGCGCGCGGGTAGGGCGGCAAAGCCAGGGCCAGCGCCTCGATCATGACCTGCCCCAGGTCAAGCGCGGCGGGCAGCGGTTCGGCGCTGTCGTCATCGGGCATCATCTCGACCTCGGTGCCCTCGGGCGGATCGAAATCGGCCAGATAGACACGCTCGACCGGCTCGTCGATGCGGGTTGTGACGGGCGCCAGCGTGACGACGCAATCCTGCACCACGGTCGCGCCCAGTTCGGCCTTAAGGTGCCAGTCGCGCCGCCCGCGCGGCTGCAGCGTGCCCGAGAACCGCAGCTTGCGCAGGCCGCGAAGCTCCAGCACCTCGGCCACGGCTGCGCAGGCCTCGTCCCCGGGTTCCAGCGTAAAGCGGTGCGCCTTACGCGCGGACAACTCGGCCGGCCGGATGATCTGGTGGGGCAGGGTGGCGGCATCTGGCATGGCGGGCTAAGCCTTGAACAGGGCAGAGGGTGTGGTGTAACTGCGTTAAAAGCCATGGCCGCGGGACGCAAGACCGGGGCCGACGAACGGGCGGGCCGAAACCGGAAAGGAAGCCATCATGCGCAGCACCGGAAAACGGATCAGGACGGTGCTCCTGGTCGCCGCCCTGGGCGCAACGGTCGGATGCACGGCCATCCATCGCACCCACGGCTATATCCCCCCGCAGGAGACCCTGGCCCAGCTGACACCGGGCGAGGACACCCGCGTGACGGTCGAGCAGGTCGCCGGCCCGCCGACCACGGGCAGCGCCATGGGCGACGGCAACTTCTACTATGTCCAGAGCCGGTTCCGGCATTTCGCCTTCACCGAGCCGACCGAGGTCGACCGCGAGGTTCTGGCCGTCAGCTTTGATTCGCGCGGCATGGTGCGCAACATCGAGCGCTTCGGTCTCGACGAGGGCCGCGTGGTGCGCCTGTCGCGCCGGGTCACCGACGATGGCATCCAGGACACGACCTTCCTCGGCCAGCTTCTGGGCGCGATCGGCAATTTCGACGCGGGCAGCCTGCTCGACCCCCCGGGCGGCTGACGCGCGGGCCGGCTTTGGCGCGGGGCAGGAAACCTTCGGCAGGACAGGGACCCGAACGTGAGCCAGGCACCCCTCTTGGAACGTGGCCGCTACATGGTCCGGATCGCCGAAACCGGGCCTGATCTTGCTGCGGCGCGGGCCCTGCGCCGGGTCTGTTTCGGGCCGGGCGACGCGGCGGACGATTTCGATTCCCTGTGCCAGCACCTGTTGATCCTCGACCGGGCGGGCGCGGCGGCCTGCACCTTCCGGCTGCGCCGGTTCGACACTGGCGCAGGTCTGGCGGGCAGCTACACCGCCGGGTTCTATGACCTCGGCTGCCTTGCCACGCGCGCCGGCCCGATGATCGAGCTTGGGCGCTTTTGCATCCGCCCCGGCGAAACCGACCCGGATATCCTGCGGCTGGCCTGGGCCACGCTCACGGCGCTGGTGGATCGGGCCGGGGCGGCGATGCTTCTGGGCTGTGCCTCGTTTCCGGGCACGGACCCCGCGCCCTTTGCCTATGGTTTTGCCCTGTTGGCCGAAAGGCACCTCGCGCCGCCGGAGTGGCGTCCGGGCCGTCGCGCGGCGCGCACCGTGCCGCTTGCGGGCGGTGGTGTTTCCGGGCCGGACGCGTCGCGGGCATTGCCCACGCTGCTGCGCAGCTATCTGGGGATGGGGGGTCGGGTCAGCGATCATGCTGTGATCGATGAAGACCTGGGCACGCTGCATGTCTTCATGGGGCTGGAGGTCGCGGCGATCCCGCCCGCGCGCGCCCGGGCCTTGCGCGCAATGGCCGAGGGGGTCGAGATTCCGGCGGGTCAGGGCCGGGGCCCGGATACCCCACCCCTTGCAGGCGGCGGCGCCTCGGCGTAGCAGACGCGCATGGCTCGTGCTCCGCTTCTGCAACTCTCCGACATTTCGCTGACCTTCGGGGGCGATCCCGTCTTCGATGACCTGTCGCTGGTGGTGCAGCCCGACGACCGGGTTGCGCTGGTGGGCCGCAACGGGTCTGGAAAATCGACCCTTCTCAAGGTGATGGCCGGTCTTGTTGAACCCGACCGCGGCACCCGCGTCGTGCCGCCGGGCCTGTCGGTCGGCTACATGGAGCAGGACCCGACGATGGAAGGCTTTGCCACCCTGGGCGATTTCGCCTCGGCCGCGCTGGACCCCGGCGAGGCCTGGCGCGTCGAGGCGGTGGCCGAGGGGCTCAAGGTGCAGCTGGACCAGGACCCGGCTCTGGCCTCGGGCGGGGAACGTCGCCGCGCGGCGCTGGCGCGGCTCATGGCGGAAGCGCCCGACCTGATGCTGCTGGACGAGCCGACAAACCACATGGATATCCAGGCGATCCGCTGGCTGGAACATGAATTGTCGCAGACAAGGGCCGGATTTGTCCTGATTTCCCATGACCGGGCTTTCCTGTCGGCCCTGACCCGCGCCACACTCTGGATCGACCGGGGCCAGGTGCGCCGGCAGGAACGCGGCTTTGCCCGTTTCGAGGAATGGCGCGACAAGGTCTGGGACGAAGAGGATCAGCAGCGCCAAAAGATGGACCGCCGGATCAAGGCCGAGGCCCGCTGGGCGGTCGAGGGCATTTCCGCGCGGCGCAAGCGCAACCAGGGCCGGGTGCGCGCGCTGCAGGATCTGCGCGCCGAGCGGGCCGCCATGATCCGCCGCCAGGGCACCGCGGCCATGGCGCTGGAAGGCGGGCAGAAGTCCGGCAAGAAGGTGATCGAGGCCGAGGGGCTGGTCAAATCCTACGATGGAAAGTCCATCGTTCGGGGCTTTGAACTGACCGTGCAGCGCGGCGACCGGGTCGCCTTCGTTGGCCCAAACGGGGTTGGAAAGACGACACTTATCAAGATGTTGCTGGGCGAGGTTGATCCAGATTCGGGTTGGGTGAAACATGGCACGAACCTGTCGGTCGCGGTCTTCGATCAGGCCCGGGCGCAGCTTGACCCGAACATGACGCTTTGGGAAAGCCTGACCGGCGATGCCGATATGCGGGTCAGCGGCCAGGCCGATCAGGTCATGGTGCGGGGCCAGCCCAAACATGTGGTGGGCTACCTCAAGGAATTTCTCTTCGACGAACGCCAGGCGCGGGCGCCGTTGCGGTCGCTCTCGGGCGGGGAAAAGGCGCGGCTGCTGCTGGCCAAGCTCATGGCGCGCGAGTCCAACCTGCTGGTGCTGGACGAGCCGACCAACGACCTGGACATCGAAACGCTGGACCTGTTGCAGGACATCCTGGGCGATTACGCCGGCACCGTGCTGCTGGTCAGCCACGACCGGGATTTCATCGATCGCGTGGCGACGACCACCGTCGCGATGGAGGGCGACGGGGGCGCGACGCTCTATGCCGGGGGCTGGACGGATTACCTTGCCCAGCGGGGCGAAAGCACGGCCGACGCCAGCGCCGAGGCCACTGACAAGTCCAGACCGAAGGCCGGAAAGGCCGGGCCGGCCCGCAAGGCGCAACCAGGCCTGTCCTTTACCGAAAAGCACCGGCTGGACGACCTGCCCGGGGTGATCGAGCGGCTGGAGGCCGAGATTGCCAAGCTGGAAGAGCTGTTGTCGGACCCCGACCTCTTTGCCCGCGAGCCGGTCAAGTTCCGCAAGGCGACCGAGGCCCTCGAGGATCGCAAGGCCAAGCTTTCGGCGGCCGAGGAGGAATGGTTGCACCTCGCGGACAAGGCGGAAAATGCTGACTGAGACCCGGCTCCGGTTTATGGTGCGGCGACACGTGAGGACAAGGGGCCAGCATGGTTGAGGACCGCCCGCTGCGCGACAGGGTCAGGCTGCTTTACGAGGGTCGCAGCAAACGCGCTGCGCGGTTCCGCTACGGCCTGCTGGGATTCGACCTTGTCACCATCGCCTTTTTTCTGGCCACTGCGGCTCTGCCGATCACGCGGGCGTTGCTGATCGCCGATGCGATGATCGGCGGGCTGATCGCGCTGGACCTCGGTCTGCGCTTCTGGATCGCCGAACAAAAGCTGCGGTTCCTGCGGCGCTTTTACGTGATCGTCGATGTTTTCGTCCTGGCCGCGCTGCTCGTGGCCCCGTTCATCGGGCAGGGGCTTGTTGTGCTGCGGGTGCTGCGCGCTCTGCGGCTGGCGCATTCGTATCACCTGATGCGTGACCTGCGGCGCGACTCGCCGCTGTTCCGGCGGCACGAGAACGCCTTTGTCGCGGCGCTCAACCTGCTGGTCTTCATCTTTGCCATGACCGCGCTGGTCTTCGTGCTGCGCGGGGCCGAGGAACCGGGGATCAGCAGCTATGTGGACGCGCTTTATTTCACCGTGGCCACGCTGACGACCACCGGGTTCGGCGACATCACCATGACGACGCCCATGGGGCGGCTGCTTTCGGTGGGGATCATGGTGGTGGGGGTGGGGCTGTTCCTGCAACTGGCGCGGGCGCTGTTCTCGCCGGCCAAGGTCAAGCACAAGTGCGGTGATTGCGGGCTGACCCGGCATGACACCGACGCGATCCATTGCAAGCATTGTGGCGCGGAGCTCAAGATCGAGACCGAGGGCGCGACCTGACGGCCAGGCGCAAGCGCTCAGGGCCGGGCGAGGATCACCATCAGCCCCATGTGCACCGGCACGTAAGCCAGCGCGATGAGAACCAGCGCGGGCAGGCCCCATGTGGCCACCGAGAGCACCAGAACGGTCAGCACGATCACCAGGAAATACCAGATGTTGTCGCTGTCACCGAAGGCGATGTCGCGGGCCAGCCAGCCGATGAGGGGCAGGTTGTAGAAGGCCTTGGCATACCAGGGTTGGGCGGGGGGAATGGGGGTCAGGATGCTCATGCCAGCCAGATATGCAAAGCCGCGCGCGGCGCTATGCGCCACGCTGCCGCAGGTCGGGCGCAGCTATTGTTTCTCGGCCCGTTTGGCCGCGGTCCACATCGCGTCCATCTCTTCCAGCGTGCTGTCGGCGGGGGTCTTGCCGGTGCGGGCCAGGGCATCCTCGATGGCTTCGAACCGGCGCTGGAACTTGCCGTTGGCGCTGCGCAGGGCGGCTTCGGGATCGACGTTCATGTGGCGGGCGAGGTTGGCCATGACGAAGAGCAGATCGCCCATTTCCTCTTCGATCTCCTCGGGGCCGAGACTGTCGCGGGCCTCGGCCAGTTCGCGCGCCTCCTCGGCAATCTTGTCGATCACTTGGCCCACCTCGGGCCAGTCAAAGCCCACGCGGGCCGCGCGCTTTTGCAGTTTCAGCGCACGCAGCAGGGCCGGCAGGCTCACCGCGACGCCATCCAGGGTGCGCGTCTCGCCCCGGCGCGCGCGTTCGGCGGCCTTGACGGCCTCCCAGTCGCGGGTTTGCTGCTCGGCGGATTTTTCGCGGTTATCGGCACCGAAGACATGTGGATGCCGCGCCACCATCTTGTCGGACATGGTGCCGGCGACCTCGGCGAAGGTGAAATGCCCGGTCTCCTCGGCCATATGCGCGTGGAACACCGCCTGGAACAGAAGGTCGCCCAGCTCGCCCTTGAGGTCGGCCATGTCGTCGCGGGCGATGGCGTCGGCCACCTCGTAGGCCTCTTCGATGGTATAGGGGGCGATGGTCGCAAAGCTCTGCTCGATGTCCCAGGGGCAGCCGGTCTCCGGATCGCGCAACCGGCGCATGATCTCCAGCAGCCGGTCCATCTGGACCTCGGGCCTTGTGTCGCGGATCAAGTCGTTGCTCATGGCTGTCCCCCGGGTTTCGGGGCGACCTTAGCATTGTCAGGTCCGGCGCCAAGGCCGGATCGGGGCAGGGGCCTGTCAAATCGCCGCCGGGTGCCCTAGGTTAAGCGCATGCGCTGGATCACGCTTGCCCTTGCCATGGTCGTCCTCACCGTCGTGTTGACGGCGGCCTATGTCCGGCTGTCCCCCAGCGACCCGGACCGCTGGCACCGCTTCGCCCCACCCGGCCCGCCGGGGGACAGCCCGGCCGAGGTCGGATTCATCGCCCGCCGCGTCGTGGCTGGCGACCCCAAGGCCACCATGGCCGCGCTGGACAGCATCGCCCGACAAACGCCGCGCACGCGGGTTCTCGCGGGGTCGGCCTCCGAGGGGTTCGTGACCTATGTCACCCGCTCCGCGCTCTGGGGCTTTCCCGATTACACGACCGCCTACCTGACCCGGAACGACCCCCAGGCCGAGGGGGCCACGACGCTGACGATCCATGCCCGCCTGCGCTTTGGCCAGTCGGACATGGGCGTGAACGCGGCGCGGGTGCGCGGCTGGCTGGCGGCGCTGCCCGAGGGGGCCTTGCAAAGCCCCGCCGAATAGGCAAGAGCCTGCCGCATGATACCCCAGGACCGTCTGCACCAGATCACCGACCGTTTAGAATACCTCGAGGCCCGTATGGCCGAGGGGCTGTCCGGCGAGGATTTCGTCGCGGTCAGCCGCGAATATGCCGAGCTGCGCCCCGTGGTCGAGACCCTGCGCGCCTACCGCGCCCTGACGGACGAGATCGCTGGCGCCGAGGCCATGCTGGACGACCCCGAGATGAAGGAGATGGCCGAGGCGGAACTGGCCGAGCTGCGCGCGCAGCTGCCCGAGATGGAACAGGCGGTGAAACTGGCGCTGCTGCCCCGCGATTCCGCCGACAGCCGCCCGGCCATCGTCGAGATCCGCCCGGGCACGGGCGGCGAGGAGGCCGCGCTTTTCGCCGGCGACTTGCTGCGCATGTACCAGCGCTATGCCGAAGGCCGGGGCTGGACATTCGAGGTGCTGGAAGAGGCGCAGACCGAGCTTGGCGGCATCAAGGAAGTCACGGCCCGGATCAGCGGAGACAGTGTCTTCGCGCGGCTGAAATTCGAATCGGGCGTGCACCGTGTCCAGCGCGTGCCCGAGACCGAAAGCGGCGGGCGCATCCATACCTCGGCGGCCACGGTGGCCGTCCTGCCCGAGGCCGAGGACGTGGACATACGCATCGACCCCAACGACCTGCGTGTCGATACCATGCGCAGCTCGGGGTCGGGCGGGCAGCACGTCAACACCACCGATTCGGCGGTGCGGATCACCCATCTGCCCACCGGGATCGTCGTGACAAGTTCCGAGAAATCCCAGCATCGGAACCGTGACATCGCCATGCAGGTGCTCAAGACGCGGCTGTTCGACATGGAACGGCAAAAGGCCGATGACGACCGCGCCCAGGCACGGGCCACGCAGGTGGGCAGCGGCGACCGGTCCGAACGCATCCGCACCTACAACTTCCCCCAGGGCCGCATGACCGACCACCGGATCAACCTGACGCTCTATTCGCTCGACAAGGTGATGCAGGGCGATCTGGACGAGGTCATCGACGCGCTGATCCAGGATGCCCAGGCGACCCTGCTGGCGGAGATGGGCGCGTGACAGAAGCAGAGGCCGCGGCGCGACTGGCGGCGGCGAATATCCCCGCCCCCCGGCGCGAGGCGCGCAGGCTGGCCGGTGCGGCTTCGGGGCGGCCTCTGGCGGACCTCGTGGCGCGGCGCTGCGAGGGCGAGCCGATGTCCCATATCCTAGGCTACCGCGATTTCTGGGAGCACCGCTTCGAGGTGACGGCGGATGTGCTGGACCCGCGCCCCGAAACCGAAACGCTCGTGGCGGCGGCGCTGGGGGGCCAGTTTGCCCGCCTGCTCGACCTCGGCACCGGCTCGGGCTGCATCCTGCTGAGCCTTCTGTCCGCGCGGACCGGGGCGCAGGGCATGGGCACCGACCTGTCGCAGGCCGCGCTTGCGGTCGCGGCGCGCAACGCCGAGGTGCTCGGGGTGTCCGGTCGGACAACGCTGCGCCAGTCGGATTGGTGGGACGGGGTGCGCGGCACCTTCGATCTGATCGTGGCGAATCCGCCCTATATCGCCGCTGCGGAAATGGCGGGCCTACAACGCGAGCTAGGCTTCGAGCCCCGCATGGCCCTGACCGACGAGGGCGACGGGCTGTCGGCCTATCGCGCCATCGTCGCCGGGGCGCCCGCACATCTGGCGCCGGGCGGGCGGCTGATGCTGGAGATCGGCCCGACCCAGGGCGCCGCGGTACGCGCGATGATGCGCGCGGCGGGGCTGGGGCGGGTGCGCCTTCTGCCGGATCTGGATGGACGCGACCGTGTCGTCGACGGCACACTGGGGTCCACAGCGCCGTGATCCGGGCCTCGGGGTCGCATTTTTTGCCGAATCCCCTTGCGGAGTGCCGCCCGCAATGCTTATTCAACCGTGTCGGATGGACGTGGGCCAAGCCCGCTCTTCGATTATCGCCAGGACATCGCAGGCCAGATTTGCAATAAAGACCCCCGCACGAGGCGGGGTCGGGCCACGACAACAAACAGTCTGGAACTAGAACTTCATGAAACCCTCACGATCCAGGTCGCGGAAGAACCGCAACAACCGGCCTTCGGGCGGCAATGTCATCAACCGGGTGTTCGACAGCTCGGGCCCCGAAGGCAAGGTGCGCGGCACGCCGCAGCAGATCATCGACAAGTATCAGCAGTTGCACCGCGACGCCGTGCTCTCGGGTGATCGCGTGAATGCCGAGAACTTCGCGCAGCACGCCGAACATTACCTGCGCCTGCTGGCCGAAGCCCAGCGCGAGGTCGATTCCAAGCGCGAAGAGCAGGAACGCCAGAACCGCGAGCGTCAGGCCGAGCGCGATCGCGAACGCGCCGACCGGCTCAGGGCCCAGGAGGCCGCGTCCGCCGGCGAGACCGCCCAGCCCGAGGCGGGAGAAACGGAGACGGGTCTAGTCGAGACGCCCGAAGCCAAGCCCAAACCCAAGCGCAAACCGCGCAAGCCCAGGGCCCAGCAGGGCGGCAATGCTGCCGCGGAGTCCGACGGAAGCGACGGCACCGGCCCGGAGGGCAAGGACGGCGACACCGCGAAGGCGGCCGAGTAACGTCACACACCGCTCAGAATGGTGCGCATGCCCATGATGCCCCGGTTGGGGCCACAGCACAGCCGGTGCCGGGAAGGCCGCGGCGCGCAGGTGGACGATTCGCCCTACGCCGCGCATGTTCGCAAAATGTTCCGTATTTTTGGTTGGAGACTCTGCCGCGCTCCGCTATCTGTTCACATGGTTCATCGGGAGCACGCATGGCCGAGTTGAAACAGATCGAAGTGCGCGGCGCGCGCGAGCACAACCTCAAGAATATCGACGTCGATATTCCGCGGGACAAACTGGTCGTGATCACCGGCCTTTCGGGGTCGGGCAAGTCGTCGCTGGCCTTCGACACGATCTATGCCGAGGGGCAGCGCCGCTATGTCGAAAGCCTGAGCGCCTATGCGCGCCAGTTCCTCGACATGATGGAAAAGCCGGATATGGACCATATCAATGGCCTGTCCCCGGCAATCTCCATCGAACAGAAGACCACCAGCAAGAACCCCCGATCCACGGTCGGCACGGTGACCGAGATCTACGACTACATGCGTCTGCTT
Organism: Roseovarius halophilus (ex Wu et al. 2025); assembly: GCF_047086965.1. Lineage (NCBI taxonomy): Bacteria > Pseudomonadati > Pseudomonadota > Alphaproteobacteria > Rhodobacterales > Roseobacteraceae > Roseovarius > Roseovarius halophilus (ex Wu et al. 2025). The sequence continues at coordinate 12,823 of NZ_JBKOTX010000084.1, forward strand.
TTCGCGCGGGCCGGCACACCCTATTCCCCCGCCACCGGCCTGCCCATCGAGGCGCAGCAGGTGCAGGACATGGTCGACCGTGTTATGGCCATGGAGGAAGGCACGCGCGGCTATCTGCTGGCGCCCATCGTCCGCGACCGCAAGGGCGAGTATCGCAAGGAATTCCTCGAACTGCGCAAGCAGGGGTTCCAGCGGGTCAAGGTGGACGGCACCTTCCACGAGCTGGACGAGCCGCCCACGCTGGACAAGAAATTCCGCCACGATATCGACGTCGTGGTCGACCGCATCGTGGTGCGCGAGGGGCTGGAGACGCGGCTGGCCGACAGTTTCCGCACCGCGCTGGACCTGGCCGACGGCATCGCCGTGCTCGAGACCGCCCCGCGCGAGGGCGAGCCGGAACGCCACACCTTTTCCGAGAATTTCGCCTGTCCGGTCAGCGGCTTCACCATCCCCGAGATCGAGCCGCGGCTGTTTTCCTTCAACGCGCCCTTCGGGGCCTGTCCATCCTGCGACGGGCTGGGGGTCGAGCTGTTCTTTGACCCCGCGCTCATGGTGCCGGATGCCACGCTGACGCTGGGCAACGGGGCCATCGCGCCCTGGCGCAAGGGCAAGTCGCCCTATTTTCTCCAGACCATCGAGGCCATCGCGCGGCACTACCAGTTCGACCGGGGCACCCGCTGGAAGGACCTGCCCGAGAAGGTGCAGCGGGTCTTCCTGTACGGGTCGGGAGAGGAAGAGATCAGGTTCCGCTACGACGAGGGCGGCCGCGTCTACGAGGTGACGCGCAGCTTCGAAGGCGTGATCCCCAACATGCAGCGCCGCTACCGCGAGACGGACAGTGCCTGGATTCGCGAGGAATTCGAGCGCTACCAGAACAACCGGCCCTGCGGCACCTGTGGCGGCTACCGTCTGCGCGAAGAGGCGCTTGCGGTCAAGATCGCCGGGCTGCACGTGGGCCAGGTGGTCGAGATGTCCATCAAGGAGGCGCTGGACTGGATCGCCAGCGTCCCCGAGAGCCTGACCCACCAGAAGAACGAGATCGCCCGCGCGATCCTGAAAGAGATTCGCGAACGGCTGGGATTTCTCAACAATGTCGGCCTCGATTACCTGACGCTGTCGCGCAATGCCGGCACGCTCTCGGGCGGGGAAAGCCAGCGCATCCGGCTGGCCAGCCAGATCGGCAGCGGCCTGACCGGGGTGCTCTACGTGCTCGACGAGCCCTCGATCGGGCTGCATCAGCGCGACAACGACCGGCTGCTGACCACGCTCAAGAACCTGCGCGACCAGGGCAACACGGTGATCGTCGTGGAACATGACGAAGAGGCGATCCGAGAGGCCGACTACGTGCTCGACATCGGGCCGGGGGCGGGGGTTCATGGCGGCGAGATCATTGCCCGCGGCGCCCCGCAAGACATCATCGACACCCCCGAAAGTGTAACCGGCGACTATCTGGCGGGGCGGCGCGAGATCGCCGTTCCGGCACAGCGGCGCAAGGGCAACCGCAAGAAGGTGACCGTCAAGAAGGCCACGGGCAACAACCTGCAGGCCATCGACGTGGATTTTCCGCTGGGCAAGTTCGTCTGTGTCACCGGGGTTTCGGGCGGGGGCAAGTCGACCCTGACCATCGAAACCCTGTTCAAGACGGCCTCGATGCGGCTGAACGGGGCGCGCCAGACGCCCGCCCCCTGCGAGACGATCAAGGGTTTGGAGCATCTGGACAAGGTCATCGACATCGACCAGCGCCCCATCGGGCGCACGCCCAGGTCGAACCCCGCGACCTATACCGGGGCCTTCACGCCGATCCGCGACTGGTTCGCGGGCCTGCCCGAGGCCAAGGCGCGCGGCTACAAGCCGGGCCGGTTCAGCTTCAACGTCAAGGGCGGCCGCTGCGAGGCCTGCCAGGGCGACGGCGTGCTCAAGATCGAGATGAACTTCCTTCCGGACGTCTACGTCGAATGCGAGACCTGCAAGGGCGCGCGCTATAACCGCGAGACTCTGGAAGTTCGCTTCAAGGGCAAGAGCATAGCGGACGTTCTTGATATGACGGTTGAAGAGGCTCAGACCTTCTTCAAGGCCGTCCCCAGCATCCGCGAGAAGATGGATGCGCTGATGCGTGTGGGGCTGGGCTATGTCAGGGTTGGCCAGCAGGCCACGACCCTGTCAGGCGGCGAGGCGCAGCGGGTGAAGCTGTCGAAGGAACTGGCGAAGCGGTCCACGGGCCGGACGCTTTATATCCTCGACGAGCCCACGACCGGCCTGCATTTCGCCGACGTCAAGAAACTGCTCGAAGTGCTGCACGAACTGGTCGATCAGGGCAACTCGGTGGTGGTGATCGAACACAACCTCGACGTCATCAAGACCGCCGATCATCTTATCGACATCGGCCCGGAGGGCGGCGATGGGGGCGGGCAACTGGTCGCCAACGGCACGCCCGAACAGGTGGCCGAGGTCGGGGAAAGCCACACCGGGCGCTATCTCAAGCCGATGCTGGAAAAAACGAAGGTCGCGGCCGAATAGCGCCTGAAGCACGCTTGGCGGCGGCGCGGGGGCCGACAGCACCCGCGCGCGTCTCACTCCGCCGCGATCTTGATCACCGGCTCCATCGCGGCAAGATCCGCGTCGCTCAGGTGACATTTGACCTGGTGGCCATCGGCCAGCACCCGCACCGGGGGCACCTCGCTTTCGCACAGCGACCGGCCCGCCCGGTCCTTCCAGTGGCAGCGCGTCTGGAACGGGCAGCCCGAGGGCGGGTTCATGGCCGAGGGAATGTCGCCCTCCAGCACGATGTGCTGTTTCTCGACCTTGGTGTCGGCGATGGGCACCGCCGACAAAAGCGCCTCGGTATAGGGGTGGTAGGGCGGCGAGAAGACCTGTTCGGTCGTGCCCAGTTCCACCACGTGGCCCAGATACATCACCATGACCCGATCCGACAGGTAACGCACGATCGAAAGGTCATGGCTGATGAAAAGAAGCGTCGTCTTTTCCTTGCGCTGAATCTCCATCAACAGGTCGGTCACGGCGGCCTGCACGCTGACATCCAGCGCCGAAACCGGCTCGTCCGCAACGACGATCCGGGCGCCGCCGGCAAAGGCGCGGGCGATGCCCACCCGCTGTTTCTGCCCGCCCGACAGCTGACGCGGCATTCGCTCGGCAAATTCGCGTGGGAGTTTCACGAGGTCGAGCAGCGCGCGCATCCTCTCGCGCCGCTCGCTGTCGTCCTTGCCGATCTTGAAGACCTCCAGCGTGCGGGTGATCTGGCGGCCCACGGTCATCGAGGGATTGAGCGTGTCAAAAGGATTCTGAAAAACCATCTGCACATCGGCCACGGTCTGGGTGGCGCGCTCCTGGATCGGGGTCGCCCCGATCGAGGTGTCGCCGAGCCGGATCTCGCCCTCGGTCGCGGTCTCCAGTCCCAGCAGGAGCTTGGCGAGGGTGGATTTACCGCAGCCTGACTCGCCCACGATGGCCAGGGTCTCGCCCTCGCGGGCGTCGAAGGTCAGGGTTTCGTTGGCCTTGACCACGCGCTTTTCACCGCCGCCGAACAGGGCGTTGGCGGCGACCTCGTAGTATTTCTTGAGGTTGTTCATCTTCAGGATCACCTCGCCCGGTTCGACCCGCGCGGTGCTCTGCGCGGCCGCGGGCGGCGCGTCCCAGTCGATCTCGGCGAAGCGCAGGCAGCGGCTCTCGTGCCTCTCGTCGCCCGGAACCGGCGTCATGAAGACCGGCCCGGAATCGCAGCGGCCGGCCTCGAAATAGTCGCAGCGCGGGCCGAAGTTGCAGCCCGGGGGCCGTTCGTGGGGCAGGGGGAAGTTGCCGGGGATGGCCACCAGCGGATGCGCGTTCTTGTCGGCCCCGGGCAGCGGGATCGAGCGGAACAGCGCCTGCGTGTAGGGGTGGCGCATCTTGTCGAAGACATCCGCGATGCTGCCGCGTTCCACCGCCTCACCGGAATACACTACGCAGATGCGGTCGCAGGTTTCCAGCACCAGCCCGAGGTTGTGGGAAATGAACAGCATCGAGGTGCCGTATTTCTTGCCCAGGTCCTTGACCAGGTCCACCACGGCGGCCTCCACCGTCACGTCCAGCGCGGTGGTCGGCTCGTCGAGGATCAGCAGGCTGGGCTTGGACATCAGCGCCATGGCGATGACGATCCGCTGTTGCTGGCCGCCCGAGAGCTGGTGCGGATAGGCGCGCAGGATACGCTCGGGGTCGGGCAGTTTAACGTCGGCGACCACTTCGAGGGCGCGCGCGCGGGCCTCGGACTTGGACACGCCCTCGTGGATCATCGGCACTTCCATCAACTGCCGCCCGATCCGCAGGGCCGGGTTCAGGCTGGCCATGGGTTCCTGGTAGATCATGGCGATCTCGCGGCCGCGGATGGCGCGCAGGTCGTCGGGGGTCATCCCGCCCAGGTCGCGGCCCTTGAACTTGATCGAGCCGCTGACGATCCGGCCGTTGGTACCGAGGTCCTGCATCACCCCCAGCGCCACGGTGGACTTGCCGCAGCCGGACTCGCCGACCAGCCCCAGCGCCTCGCCCGGCATCACCTTGGCCGAGAAATCCATCACCGCCGGGATTTCTCGCAGCCGCGTGAAGAAGCTGATGGACAGGCGGTCGATCTCGAGGATGGGTTGGTCGTGATCCCATGTCGTCATGGTGCTCTCCTCAATCCCTCAGGCTTTCTTCGCGCAGGCCGTCGGCCAGCAGGTTCAGGCCCAGCACCAGGCTCAGCAGTGCCAGCGCGGGCGGCAGGGCCGGGTGGGCGTAGATCAGCAGCAGCTTGCGCCCCTCGTTGATGGTCGAGCCCCAGTCGGGGCTTTCCGGCGGCAGCCCGAGGCCGAAGAACCCCAGCGTGCCCAGCAGGATGGTCGTATAGCCGATGCGCAGGCAGAAATCGACGATCAGCGGCCCGCGTGCATTGGGCAGGATTTCCCACAGCATGATGTACCAGGGCCGCTCGCCCCGGGTCTGCGCGGCGGCGACATAGTCGCGCGTCTTGATGTCCAGCGTCAGGCCCCGGACGATGCGGAACACCGTGGGGCTGTTGACGAAGACGACGGCCACGAAGACCACGAGGATGCCGCCGGGGATGTCGAAAAAATCCAGCGGCCAGAAATCCACCGGCGTGCCCGCCTGGTTGATGACCGCCAGGTAAAGCAGCACCAGCGGCCCCAGCACGAGTGCCAGGATCGCCCGGCTCTGCCCGGCCTGGTTGCGGAACCGCGCGTGGATCAGCACCCCGAGGAAGACCAGCGGGAAGATGAACAGGACCATGGCCATGTAGCTGGGCAGGCCCGTGGCGATGATCTCGGGCGTGACCAGCAGGTAGAACAGCAGGATCACCGGAAAGGCCAGGATCAGGTTGGCCAGGAAGGACAGCACCGTGTCGAGCTTGCCGCCGTAATAGCCCGCCGGCAGCCCCAGGGTGATCCCCACCATGAAGGCGAAGAGCGTCGCCAGAGGGGCGATCATCATGACCACGACCGAGCCCTCGACCATGCGGCTGAAGATGTCGCGGGCCAGGTTGTCGCCCCCCAGAAGGTAATGCGCAAACCCCGTCTCGCCCTCGGGGACGGGCACGCCCGGCGGCGCGTTCTTGAGCCCCGAGACCTGGTCCAGCGGATCATGGGTGCCGATCAGATCGAAAAGGCCCACGAAGAGGGCGGTGTAGACCCAGAACATCACAAGCCCGAAGCCGATCATGCCGATGGTCGAGTCGAACAGCTTGCCGTAAAGCCCCAGCTGGCGCTTGAACCGGATCGACAGGCCGAAAGTCGCGATCAGCGCGATCCAGACCGGGAGAAACCGCTGGATCATGCCACCCAGGATGCCGGCCGTCTCGGGGCCAACGACCAGGCTGATCGCGGCGAACGCCAGCCCCAGAAGGACCAGACCCGTGAAGATCAGCCCTGGCAGCCGGTCGAGACGCCCGAAGATGTCCGAACGCGGGCGCAACATGCCGTCGCCGCCCGTCTGCGGCCTGACATGCGGGGCAAAGAGCCCGGCGACAAATTGCACGACCAGCGCCAGGCCGAGCGTGGCGGCAACGCCCCCGAAGGCTGGTCCGAAAAAGGGCGCCAGCGCCCCCATCCATGTCAGGCTGTCCATGCTCGTTCTCCCTCAGGACATGCGGATGCGCGGGTTCAGGAAGACATAGCCGATGTCCGAGAGCAGCTGCGTGGCCAGGACGACGAAGACGGACACGACCGAAACCCCCAGCAACAGCTCGATGTCATTGTTGCCCGCGGCCTGCACCAGCGTCCAGCCGATGCCCTTGTAGTTGAACAGCGTCTCGACGATGACAACCCCGTTGAGCAGCCAGGGGAACTGCAGCATGATCACCGTGAAGGGCGCGATCAGCGCGTTGCGCAGCGCGTGGCGCAGCACGATGTTGCGAAAGCTGACGCCCTTGAGCCGCGCGGTGCGGATGTACTGCGCGGTCATGACCTCGGTCATCGAGGCGCGGGTCATCCGCGCGATGTAGCCCATGCCGTAAAGCGCCACGGTCAGCACCGGCAGGGTGAAGTTCTCGAAGGTGATGTTGTCCATCGCCGATGTCGCCGTGCCCTTGAACCACTGCATGTTGAAGGTCGCGGTGGCGAAGACGGCGATGAAGACCACGCCCGAGACGTATTCCGGCGTCGCCGTGGACAGGATCGAGACGGTCGACAGCGACCGGTCGGTGCGCGAGCCTTCCTTCATGCCCGCCAGCACGCCGATGACCAGCGCGCCGGGCACCATGACCAGCATCACGAAGACCATCAGCTTGGCGGTCTGCCAGCCCCGTTCGCCCAGGATATCGGCCACCTCGTCACGGAAAACCGTGGACCGGCCCCAGTCCCCCTGTAGCACGCCGCAGAAGGTCGCCGTGTCCGCGGCCACGGCCGATCCGTCGGCGCAGCGCGCGCGGGTGTCGCCGTCGGTGCCCGCGATCACGTAGCCGGGCAGAACCCCGATCCATTCGCCGTATTTGACGAAGACGTTGCGATCATAGCCGCGATTGCCCAGCCATGTTTCCACGGCGGCGTCCGACATGCGGGCATTGCCCTGGGTCTTGGCCAGCTTTTCCAGGTTGGGCTGCAGGTTGGTCAGCCAGAAGACGATGAAGGTCAGGCAGAGCGCCGTGAGGATCATGACCCCCAAACGGCGCAATATGAATAGTCCCATGGGCCCCCTGTCGGCGATGCGCTGCGCCTGTGGTTGCGTCTGTCGGAGGGGCCGCCCGTGTCATGCAGACGGCCCGTTCGGTTCTTGTCAGGCCGCGTACCCCCACTTGTAGACATGCGCCAGATAGCCCACGTGCATGTCCAGGCCCACGAGGCCGGGTTTGTGATGACGGTAGAGCGAGCGCCAGTAGGGCTGGATCGTCACGGCCTCCTCGGTGATGATTTCCTGGATTCTGGCCATGACCTTGCTGCGTTCGTCGGCATCGGCGATCGCATTGGCCTCGGCCAGCAGGCGGTCGAATTCCGCGTTGGACCAGCCGAACTCGTTCCAGGCCTCGCCCGAGCGATAGGCCATCCCGAGAATCTGGGTGCCAAGCGGGCGGTGGTTCCAGTTGGTCGAACTGAAGGGGTACTTGGTCCAGTCGGTCCAGTAGGTCGAGCCGGGAATGATTGTGCGCTTGACGTTGAAGCCCGCGTCGCGCAGCTGCGCGGCCACGGCATCGGTGGTGTTGCGAAGCCAGTCGTCGTCGATCGAGATGATCTCCATCTCGAAGTCGGCCATGCCGGCCTCTTCGAGCAGGTCCAGCGCCGCGTCAGGGTCATGGGGCAGCCGCGGCACATCGGCATATTCCGGGTGCATCGGACCGACGTGCTGGTTGCGCGCCTTGATGCCGCGGTCGGCATAGCCCAGCTCAAGGCAGACGGCGTTGTCCACGGCCCTGACGATGGCCTGGCGCACGCGCTTGTCGGCATAGGGCCGCTTGCCGTCCACCTCGGCCAGCTGGTTGGGACGGATCACGATCGTCGCGCCCGAGGCGACCTCGGACTTGGCCCAGCCCAGGCCGTCCATCACGTCGACGAAGTCGCCCACGGTTTCATAAAGCGTGTCGATCTCATCGGCGGCCGCGGCGGCCACCCAGGCTGACGGGTCGGTGCCGTAGTCGATGAACTCGATCCGGTCGAGATGGCCGCCCTTGCCGGACTCGTAGCCCCACCACTCGTGATCCTCGTTGCGCACCAGCACGCCCTTGATGCCCACGTCCAGGCTTTCGGGCAGCATGTAGCCGGTGCCGACGGGGTTCGACAGCAGGTCGTCAGGGTTGTGACTGGAATGCACGATGGCGGCGGGGTAATCGGACATGCCGGCGATCAGCGTGACATCGGACACCGGCGAATTCAGGCGCACGGTGTGGCTGTCCACGACCTCGATGGCGCCCTCGATGGCGGTGCCGGTTTCCGGGTCGATCAGCGAGGCGAAGCGCCCGGCCATGGAATTGCCTTCGACGGTCTGGTCGCACCATCCGGTGATGTTGCGCGCCACGTCCTCGGCGGTGAAGGGGTCGCCGTTGTTCCAGGTCACGTCCCGACGGACGTTGAGCGTGTAAACGGTGGCGTCGTCATTGACGTCCCAGCTTTCAAGCAACATCGGCTGGAAGGAGCCGTCGTTGTTGTACTCGACCAGGTATTCCAGCCAGCCCGCGGTGAAGAAGGCCAGCTCGGACCAGTCGAAGGTGCGTGGGTCTTTCAGGGCCTTGACGCTCATCTGCATGCGCAGCGTGCCACCCGTTTGTGCGTGGCCGGCGGCCTGCGCGGGCTGTTCCAGCCCCAGCAATCCGTAAGCCGCCGCCGAGGTCACGCCCAGCGCCGTGGTGCGGGCCATGAATTCGCGACGCGACAACTTGCCCGCCCTGGCATCCTTGACATGGGTCGCCACGGCGGGGTGCAGCGGTGCGCCGGTGAGGGTCTGGTCGGTCATGCGTTGTCTCCCTGTGACACGGTCTTTTTTCTGGGGGCAGGCTGCGGCCCAAAACCACCGCGGCCCGTGTCATCGCGCGATACGGTCGCGGGTCGTCCCGTCCCTGCCGTCGTCGGCCCGAGTCTGTCAGGGGTGTCAATTGCCGCAAGCATCGTGTCGATGTCCGTTTGCGACGTTCACATGTTCCGAAAGCGACATCAAGTCACAAAGCGCCTGTTGGTCCGGGCCGCACGGCCGGCCCCAGGGCAGTAAAGGCCTGCGCGCCAGGCGCGGTCTGGCCGTCGCCCGACGCGATATCGCGCGCCTTGCGAAAGGCCGAAGGTGTCTGACCCGTGCGGCCCTGAAACGCGCGCGTGAAATAGGCCGCCGAGCCAAAGCCGAGCTCTCGGGCGATCTCGCGGATGGGCCGGTCGCTGTCGCGCAGCAGTACCCGCGCCTCGTAGAGGATGCGGTCGTTGAGCAGGTCCAGCGCCGAGCGGCCGCAGGTCCGCCTGCAGCAGCGCGTCAGGTGCGTTGGTGTCACTCCCAGCCCGGCGGCGTAGTCGGCAACGCCCTTGTGGTCGTGGAAGTCTCGCTCGATCAGGTCGGTGTAAGCGGCCACCAGCCGCGCCGCCGCGCTTTGGGGCCGGCGATCGGGGCTGTCCTGGGCCTGCGCGGCCAGTTGGCGTTCGAAGAACACCGACAGCAGGCCAAGGTGATGATGCGCCGCGCGTCCCGCGCCGGGCAGGGGCGATTGCAGTTCCCGCTCGAGGTGGTCGAAATGCGTCGCCAGCACCTTTTGCGCGGCCACGTCGCGCAGGCGCAGGTGCCGGCTTTCCTCGGGCCAGTCGGCCATCATGGCCCTGGGGATCGTGACGATCTGGCCGAAGACCGCCGGCCCGACCTCGAAGCCGTACATGGTGCCGGCGGGCACGAAGACCAGGTTGTTGGGGCCATAGCCGCTGGTCAGCCCGGCGATGGTGATCCGGCCCTGGCCCCGGGCCACGAAGATCAGCCGGGCGCTGGCATGGCTGCGCATGGCCTCGGTGCGCCACTTGCTGCGGGCGCCGGTCTGGCCAAAGGCCGTGAGCGTCAGCCGGTCCGAGCCGTCAGGCGACATGATGACTTTCCCGAACTCGTTCGATTAGGGCAACTATACGCGGAGCAGGGCGCTCGATCAACGAAAGAATTGTCGAAAAACTGGAAGCCCTGTGGACAACCCTGTGGGCAGCCTGTGCATCACGCTGGCCCGGGCAGATCGAGCCAGCGCCAGGCGCGCAGCCGCGCGCGGGCCCAGGTGCGTTGGCGCTTGCCATAGCGGCGCGAGGCGATCACCGCGCGGTCGCGGGCGGCCTCCAGCGTGATCTCGCCGTCCAGATGCGAGATCAACTCGGCCGCGCCGATGGTGCGCGCGGATTGCTGTGCGGGGTCCCAGTACGGGCGCATGGCGCGCGCCTCGGCGAGCGCGCCGGCGGCGAGCATACGGTCGAAGCGGGCCTCGCGCGGCGGTGGAGCACCGGTTGCGCCGGTACGCGCCAGCCGCGACAGGAATTGGTCGATCAAGGACAGAAGCAACGCGAATTTCTCCTCCGC
>NZ_JBKOTX010000085.1:0-23054 GCF_047086965.1 Roseovarius halophilus (ex Wu et al. 2025)
CGATCGCGACCTTGAAACCATTCAGGCCCAGATAAGGCGCGCATGCCGCCGCTGGCCAGCACCGGCATGCGCGCGATCCGCCAGAACGCGCCCGAGGCCGCGATTGCCGCCCCCGCGAGCGTGATCGCGAGGCTGGACAGCCACCATGCGGGCTGCAAGTGCAGCACACCCGAGACCTGCGCGCCGTAAAGCCCCTCCAGCGTCGCGGCCACGTCCGGCAGCAGGCTGGCTGCAAGCGCGTAGCCGAGCACGACCCCGAGACCGCCCGCGACAAGCGCAATCGCCGCGAGCTCGGCGATCATGAGGGTTATCAGGAACCGCAGGGACATCCCGAGGGTACGCAACGTGCGCACCATGCCCCGGCGCTGTTCGAAGGCCAGCCCGATCGCGCCGTTCACGATGAAGATGCCCACGGCGAAACTCAGCAGCCCGAACGCCGTCAGGTTCAGGTGAAAACTGTCTGTCAATTGCCCGATGTCCGAGCTTTGCCGCGACGGGCGCAGGGTCAGGCCGGGCGCGACGCTGTCCAGCGGCGGGCGGCCCGTCGGCTGGTTTTCCGCCAAGATCAACCGGCTGAGTTCTCCGGGACGGTCCAGCACGCGCTGCGCGACACCGATATCGGCCATGGCCGTGCCCGGCGCGAGCCCCGGATCGGCTATGACATCCTGGGGCAGCGCCGCGGTGAGCGCGGCCGCCACGTCGGGATGAGCGAAGACCGCCCTGTCGGACAGGAAGCGTTGCAACGGCGCCGCGCCGGCCTGCGTGATCGGCCCCGCCCCGCCCGGCGCGGTCAGCGGGTCGATCCCGACGAAGCGCACGCCGGTGCCGGCTGCGTCGAGCCGCCCCTCCAGCACGGGGCCCACCCGCCATCCGGCGCGCCGCAGCTCGATGTAGGTATCCTGGCGGATGGTATCGCCGGTGCGCGGCACCAGCTGGTCATAGCGTCCCTCGCCCAGCACCGCCGCCGCGGCGTCATAGCTTGCCCGCGCTTCCGAGTTCAGGGCCTGCACGCCCGACCAGAGCGCCGTCGCAAGCGCAAGGCCGGCCACCAGCGTGAACAATTGCAGCGGGTTGCGGCGCCAGTAGGACCACAGTGCCGACAGGGCCGCCGCCGTCATGCCAGCCGCCCGTTGCTGAGGTGCACGCGCCGGGCCATCCGGCCGGCCAATGCCGGCGAATGGGTCACCATCAGCAGGGCGCTGCCCGCCTCCTCGACCAGTTCCAGCATCTGGTCGAGCACCGCGCCCGCCGTCGCCTCGTCAAGGTTGCCCGTGGGCTCGTCGGCCAATACCAGCCGCGGCCGCGCCGCCAGTGTTCTGGCGATGGCAACGCGCTGCTGCTGGCCCCCCGACAATTGCTCGGGGTACTTGTCCAGTTGCGCGGACAGGCCCAGAACGCGGGCCAGCCGATCCGCCCGGCCCGGGTCGTGCCGGCCGGCAAGACGCGCCTGGAACGCGATGTTGGCCGCAACCGTCAACGACGGGATCAGGTTGAATTGCTGGAAGATGATCCCGACCGTTTCGCGCCGCAGCCTCGCCCGGCCCCGGTCGTCAAGATGGCCCAGCTCCTGCCCGTCGAGGCGGATGCTGCCGCTATCGGCAGTGTCCAGACCGCCCACGAGATGAAGGAGCGTGCTCTTGCCCGACCCCGACTCACCGGTCAGCGCGAGCGTTCGACCCGCGTCCAGCGACAAGTCGACGCCCCGCAGCACCGGCACGGTTCCCGCCGGGCCGTCATGCGATTTCATCAGCGCCTCGATCCGGAGCAGCATGTCCGCCTCCTTCTGCGACCAAGCTATTACAGCCCGCGCGCATGGAAAGACCAGAAATGGATTTTGTGCACCGGCACCGGCCGGCCGGCATACCCGGCCAATGGCGAGGCCCGGTTGCCGCGACGTCACCCGGGCCGCCCCCGGTTTTCGGGCGGACGCGGCACGTTTTCCTTGCCGGCAGGGGTTGAAAGGATTGCTTAGTCGTGCCAAGTGTCTCGCCAATGGGAAAGAGCCCAGCAATCCTGGCGTCACCCGGCCCATCGGCTGCGTGAGGTACGATGCCACGACAGCGGCCCGCCGAGACGGGCTGCTCGGACCAATGGCTACATTTAACAAGTGTTTGAGTCACGCCCCTAACCCCGGGATGGCGCGGAAAACGGAAAGGAACGATCATGAGGAAAGTATGCACTATGCTGGCCGCCGGCGCGATGGCTGCGCCGGTCGCCGCACATGCGCAATCCGATGACTGCGGAAATGTTTCGATTACTGAAATGAATTGGGCCTCGGCCCAGGTCGTGACGAGCGTCGCATCGTTCATCATGGAACAAGGCTATGACTGCAACGTCAGCGTCGTGTCCTCCGACACCATCCCCGCCGTGACCTCGGTGGCCGAGAACGGTGAGCCGGACATCGTGACCGAGCTGTGGCTGAACTCGACGGGCGACACCTACGACGAACTGCGCGACGCGGGCAAGGTCGTCGAGGCGGGCGACGTGCTCGACCCCGGCGGTGTCGAGGGCTGGTGGATCCCGACCTACCTGGCCGAGGAACATCCCGAGCTGACGACGATCGAGGGCATCCTCGAGAACCCCGAGCTGGTCGGCGGCCGGTTCTACAACTGCCCCGAGGGCTGGGGCTGCCGGGTCGTGAGCGACAACCTGTCGGCGGCGCTTGACCTGGAAGGCAACGGGATCGAGGTGTTCAACTCCGGGTCCGGGCAGGTCCTCGCCACGTCGATGGCCGACGCCGTCCTCGAGGAAGAGCCGTGGTTCGGCTATTACTGGGGCCCGACCGTGCCGCTGGGCAAGTACGACATGACCAAGATCGACCTCGGCGACGTCAAGCCCGACGTGCACGCCCGCAACCAGAACGCGGACACCGACAACCCCGGCGTGTCGGACTTCCCCGCGGCCCCGATCGTGACCGCCGTCACCTCGGAGCTGCGCGAGACCAAGCCGCAAGTGTTCGAGCTGATGCAGAACATGACGTTCAAGACGTCGAACATGAGCGCGGTTCTCGCGTGGAAAGACGAAAACAACGCGTCGGCTGACGAGGCCGCTGTCTACTACCTGACCAACTTCCAGGATCAGTGGCAGAACTGGCTGAGCGACGACGCGCGGGCGAACCTGGACTCGATCCTGAACCAGGGTTGATCCAGCGCGACGGGGCAGGACCGGCTTCGGGCCGGTCCTGCCATGCGGTGCGCCGGTGCCCGCCGGGTCGGCTGCGCAGAGGAGAAAGACACGATGGCCACATATGATTTCGTATTCAGCGCGCTCGGCCTGACGGACTGGTGCGCGGCATCGGGCGGCGGTTCGACGCCGATGTCCATGGAGGCGCTCGTCGCCAAGAGTTCCGGCGAGGAAGGCGCTTCGACCTCCATCTGGGAGCTGCCCTTCCCGTCGATGGATGCGCTCAATGACGCCTGCGCGGCGTTCCCGCAATCGCGGGAACTGACGCTCGGGCTTGAAAACGGCTTCCTGAACGTGAAGGATTCGATCAGCGTCGTGCTCGACCCGATCACGCAGCCGCTGTCATGGATGCTCGACGGCTCGCTCTACGCGATCCTCAACACGCCGTGGTGGATCGTGATACCGCTCCTGCTGGCGATCGTCTGGCTGGTGTCGCGGTCGTGGCAATTGCTGAGCTTCGTCGCGATCAGCATCGGGGGCCTTGCCTTCATCGACTATTACGACCACGCGATGCAGACGCTCGCGATCATCTTGGTCTGCGCCTTCCTGTGCGTCCTGTTCGGTGTGCCCATAGGCATCGCCATGTCACGCTCCGACCGGATGCGGGCGGGCACCATCCCGATCCTCGACATGCTGCAGACGCTGCCGCCCTTCGTCTATCTCATTCCGCTGATCTTCCTGTTCTCGGTCACCGAGCCGAAACTGTACGGCATCGCGATCATCCTTTATGCCATCGTGCCGGTGATCCGGCTGACCGATCTGGGGATCCGCATGGTCGATGAAACCGTCATCGAGGCCGCCGACGCCTTCGGCATGACCGACCGGCAGAAACTGTTCGGCGTGCAGGTGCCGCTGGCCCTGCCCAACATCATGGCCGGCGTGAACCAGACCATCATGATGAGCCTCGCGATGGTCGTGATCGCATCGCTGGTCTCGGCACCGGGGCTTGGCGTGCTGGTGCTGCGCGGGATCAACAATCTTGAGCTCGGGGTCGGGCTTGTTTCCGGTCTGGGGATCGTGATCCTTGCCGTGATCCTCGACCGTGTGACCAAATCCGCCCTCAACCGTATCAACGCCGCACAGAAAGGCTGAGACATGAGCGCCGAGTCGGGAAAAAAGACCAAGATCGCGATCCGCAACCTCTACAAGATTTTCGGTGAGGCCCCCCAAAGCGTGCTGCCCGCGGTCAGGGACGGCACGTCCAAGGACGATCTGCTGGACCAGCATGGCCATGTGCTGGGGCTCAACGATATCAACGTCGACGTCAAGGAGGGCGACATCACGGTGATGATGGGCCTGTCCGGGTCGGGCAAGTCCACGCTGATCCGCCACCTGAACCGCCTGATCGAGCCGACGGCCGGTGTCGTGGAACTCGACGGGACGAACATCGTCGATCTGGGCGAGGACGAGCTGCGGCGCGTCCGCCGCGAAGAGATGTCGATGGTGTTCCAGAACTTCGCGCTGCTGCCGCACCGCACCGTGCTGGAAAACGCCGGCATGGCGCTGGCCGTCCGCGGCGTGCCCAAGCAGGATTTCGAGGCCGAAGCCCGCAAATGGCTGGAACGCGTCGGGCTGCAGGGCGTCGGGGACCAGTTTCCGCACCAGCTTTCGGGCGGGATGCAGCAACGGGTGGGCATTGCGCGCGCGCTGTGTTCGAACGCGCCGGTCATGCTGATGGACGAAGCGTTCTCGGCGCTGGACCCGCTGATCCGCACCGACATGCAGGACCTGCTGCTGGAACTTCAGGGCGAGTTGCACAAGACGGTCGTGTTCATCTCGCACGATCTGGACGAGGCGCTGAAACTCGCCGATCACCTCGTGATCCTCAAGGACGGCTATGTCGTCCAGCAGGCTGAGCCGCAGGACATCCTGATGAAGCCGAACGACCCCTACATCGTGGACTTCATTTCCGATATCAACCGCGCGCGGGTCCTGCGGGTCCGCTCGGTCATGACGGAAACCGAGGTCGCCCCAGACGACCCTGCCGGCGAGGTCGATCACGACGCGACGCTGGAATCGGTGATCGCGCGCTCGAACGGGGAAACGGGGCTGACCTTTACCGTCATGCGCGACGGCCGGCAGGTCGGCACCCTGAAGATGACCGATCTCTTCAAGGCGCTGGTGCCGATCGCGGCCAGCGATGACGGCCTTCGCTCCAAGGCGGCCTGACGCCCGGAACCTGACCGCCCTGCCCTGACTGTTCGCACCGGCGCCGGGACACTTGCGAGGCATTCAATGACGCTGACGGCAACCGACATCATCCGCAGGCTCGATCTGCAGCCGCATCCCGAGGGCGGCCATTACCGTGAGACATGGCGGGCCGACGATGACGGCCGCCCGACGGGCACGTGCATCTATTTCCTGCTTGCCGCGGGCGAGGCGAGCCACTGGCACCGGGTGGACGCCACCGAGATCTGGCATTTTTACGCGGGGGCCCCGCTGGTCCTGTCACATGCCGCGGACGACACGGGGCCGGCCATCGATACGCTGCTGGGGCCAGACATTGCGGCCGGGCAGCGGCCGCAGGTCATCATCCCGCCCCACCACTGGCAACGCGCCCGCCCGACCGGGGACTGGACGCTGGCGGGCTGTACCGTCTCGCCGGGGTTCAGCTTCGAGGGTTTCACGCTGGCGCCGCCGGATTTCGACATCCCCCGCTGACGCCGCGCATTCCGCCACGCGGGCGTTCAGGTGCGGTCCCCGTCCGGTGCCACGTCCCGCACGAATGCCATCAACGCGCGGGTGGAGACGTCGCGGCTATCATCGGCCTGCGCGCCGGTCAGCATCGGCTCGATCTCGTTGGCAAGGACCTTGCCCAGCTCGACGCCCCACTGATCGAATGAATTGATGCCGAGGATCGCCCCCTCGATGAAAACCCGGTGTTCGTAAAGGGCGATGATCTGGCCCAGCCGATGCGGCGTCAGCCGGTCGAAGACCAGCGTGGTCGATGGCCGATCCCCCGGAAAGACGCGGTGCGCCGCCTGCCGTTCCAGCTCCTCGCCCTCGAAACCCGCCTCGCGCATCAGCGCGCGGGCTTCGTCCGGCGTCCGGCCGCGCATCAGGGCCTCGGACTGGGCAAGGCAATTGGAAACCAGCATCCGGTGATGATGGGCCAGTTCGGGCTCGTGCCCGGCGGCGGGTACCATGAACTCGCACGGGACAACCTGCGTGCCCTGATGGATGAGCTGGTAGAACGCGTGTTGCCCGTTGGTTCCCGGCTCCCCCCAGACGACCGGCCCGGCCGGGCCGTCGAGCGCGTCACCGGCCATCGTCACACGCTTGCCGTTGCTTTCCATCTCGAGCTGCTGAAGATAGGCGGGCAGCCGCGCCAGCCGTTGCGCGTAGGGCAGAACGGCCCGCGTCGGGTAGCCGCAGACACGGGTGTGCCACAGCCCCACCAGTGCCAGCATGACCGGCATGTTCGCCGACAGCGGCGCATCTCGGAAATGCGCGTCCATCGCGGCCGCCCCGGACAGGAACGCGCGGAACCGCTCGGGCCCGATGGCCAGCATCACCGGCAGCCCGATCGGCCCCCAGACCGAGTAGCGCCCGCCGACCCAGTCGGCGAAACCGAACACCCGGTCGGGCGCGATACCGAATTCGGCCACCCTGTCGTCGGCTGTCGAGACGGCGACGAATTGCGCCGCCGGGTCGCCGACCCTGCCCGCCATCCAGCGCCGGGCGGTGCGCGCATTGGCCATGGTTTCCGCGGTGGCGAAGGTCTTGGACGCGACGATCACCAGCGTGGTCGCCGGGTCCAGCCCGTCCAGCGTGTCGGCGATGTCGGCCCCGTCCACGTTGGAGACGAAATGGCATCGCGGGCCGTCGTGATAGGGCCGCAGCGCCCGCGTGGCCATCTCGGGACCCAGATGCGACCCGCCGATCCCGATATTCACCACGTCGGTGATCGGCCCGCCGGCCCCGGTGATCCGCCCCGTGCGCACCGCCTCGGCGAAATCCGCCATCCGGGCGAGCGTGTCCAGCACGTCCGGCATCACGTCGACGCCATCCACAAGGACCGGCGCCCCGTCGAGATTGCGCAGCGCGGTGTGCAGCACCGCGCGCCCCTCGGTCTCGTTGATCGTCTGGCCGTTGAACATGGCATCGCGCCGGGCGGCGACGCCGCGCGCCTCGGCCAGCGCGACAAGATCGCGCCGCGCCTCGCGGGTGATGTGCGTCTTGGCGTAATCGAACAGCATCCCGTCAAGCCGCACCGAGAATTCGCCGGCCCGGCCGTCCTCGGCCATCAGCTCGGCGATCCGCGCGCCGCGATGCGCGCTCATTGCGTGCCACATGTCGTGCCCCCTTTCATCCGTCGCGCGCCGATCACGGCGCCCAGTGCACGATCAGGTCGTCCATCACCGCGCGGATCGGCGCCTCTTGGCGCGTCAGGCCCTGCGCGCGCTCAAGGGCCGCGCGCTTGGCCGGGCCGATGATCATCAGGTGTTTCGACAGCGCCGCGTCCAGTACCCGCGCCGACAGGGTGATCCGCGGCTCCGACGTGCCGGGCGCCCGCATCGCCACCAGGACCGGGCCGTTCGGATCCAGCGCCGTGTCGAGGTTGTCCGCGCCGGGAAAGATCGACGCGGTGTGCATGTCCGTGCCCATGCCCAGCAGGCAGACGGAGACCGGCAGGCTGGGCACGATATTGGCCTCCAGCTCGGCCAGTACCGCCTCGGGGCCTTCGGCCCGGGCGTAAAGCGGCAGGTAGCGGGCATTGGCCGCCCGCCCCACCAGCAGCCGCTCGCGCAGGAGGCGCGTGTTGGACCGCACATGCACCTCGGGCAGCCAGCGCTCGTCGCTCAGGGCCACGTCGACGCGCGACCAGTCGAGGTCGACATCGCACAGGCTGTCGAAAACAGGCCCCGGCGTCGTGCCGCCGGGCACCACGAACAGGACCCGTTCCCGGTGTTCAAGGGCCGTCCGCAGCTCCCCGGCAAGGCGGTTGGCCAGGTCGATGGCCAGCATCTCGGCATCCGCGTATTCCAGAAACGTCATGCGCGTATCTCCCGCCAGCGCCGGCCATCCCGATGTATGAGCGCCAGCGCCTCGTCCGGGCCCGCGCTGCCCGTCGCGTAGGGCAAGGGGGCTTCGCCCCGGTCCTGCCAGTCCGCGATGATCGGATCGGTCCAGGCCCAGGCCGCCTCGACCTCGTCGCCGCGCATGAACAACGTCTGGTTGCCGCGGATCACGTCCATGATCAGCCGTTCATACGCGTCGGGAAAATCCGCCTCCTCGGGGCCAAGCGCCTCGGCGAAGGTCATGTCCAGCGGCACGTCGATCAGCCGCATCCCCCCCGGGCCGGGTTCCTTGATCGTCACGCCCAGCTCGATCCCCTCGTTGGGTTGCAGCTTGATCGTCAGGATGTTGCGGTGCCGCCCCGCATCCGCCCCGAAGATCGAATGCGGCGCGTCCTTGAAGATGACGGCGATCTCGCTGGCGCGCTCGCGCAGGCGCTTGCCCGTGCGCAGGTAGAACGGCGTGCCCGCCCAGCGCCAGTTGCTGATGTTCGCCTTGAGGGCCACGAAACTCTCGGTCGTGCTGTCGCGGTTCTCCACGTGCTTGCGGTAGCTGGGCTTGTCGTTCGTCGCTTCGTACTGGCCGCGCACAACGTTTTCCGGCGCCACCGGGTCAAGCGCGCGGATCACCTTGAGCTTCTCGTCGCGCACCGCGTCGGGGTCGAACTTGGCCGGTGGCTCCATCGCGATCAGGCACAGAAGCTGCATGATGTGGTTCTGCATCATGTCGCGCATGGCGCCCGCGCGGTCGTAATAGTCGCCGCGCCCGCCGACGCCCACATCCTCGGCCACGGTGATCTGGATGTGGTCCACGTACTGGCTGTTCCACAGCGGCTCGAACAGGACATTGCCGAACCGGATCGCCATGAGGTTCTGCACCGTCTCCTTGCCCAGGTAATGGTCGATCCGGTAAATCTGCCCCTCCTCGAAATGCCGGGCCAGCACCCGGTTCAGCTCGCGCGCCGACGCGAGATCGTTCCCGAAGGGCTTTTCCACCACGATCCGGCTGTCATGATCGGCCATGCCGTGGCGGTGCAGCCGCTCGGCCAGCGCTCCGAACAGCGCCGGCCCTACCGAGAAATAGAAGGCGCGGATGCGATCACCCTGCACCAGCTCGGCCAGCCGCGCCCAGCCTGCCTCGCCCGTGGCGTCCACCGCGACATAGTTCAGCCGGGCGAGGAACTCGTCCACCTCCGCCATGTCGCAGCCGCTGTCGCGGGAATGCGCCGTGATCGCGGCGCGAACGAACTCGCGATAGCCTGCATCGTCCATCTCGCCGCGCGCGGCCCCGATGATGCGCGACTCCGGGCCCATCTGCCCGGCGCAGAACCGTCTGTACAATCCCGGCAGGATCTTGCGCCGCGCCAGATCGCCCGTGCCGCCGAAAATCACCAGGTCGAACGGATCGACCGGGATCACGCGTGAAACCATGATTGCGCCTCCTTTCGAGCTGCCGGACAACCTTCGGGCGCCGGGCGCGATTGCCAGCGCGACAATAGCACTCACACCGCCCGATACAATGCTCGGCCGCCGGCGCGGGCCGAATTCGGATGCGCCGGTCCTGCGGTTGACCGGCCTCTATATTTGATCAAATTCCGGTGGCCAGCCGCCGCGCGACTCGTTAGGCTGCGCGAAACCCTGCACAGGACAGAGGTCATGGAGCTAGAAGACTACCCCACTTTCCGCATCGCCGCCTGCGATCTGAACGGCCAGATGCGCGGCAAGCGCGTCCCCGGCAGCTACGCCCCGAAGCTCGACACGGGGGCCGTGCGCATGCCGCTCTCGGCGCTCAACGTCGATATCTTCGGCGCCGATATCGAGGGCTCCCCGCTGGTTTTCGAGACCGGCGACGCCGACGGTATCCTGCTGCCCACGGAGCGTGGCTCGATGCCGCTGCCCTGGCTCGACGTGCCGCAGCCGCTCGTCCCGGCCGCCATGCACAACGAGGACGGCAGCCCATTCGACGGCGATCCGCGCCACGCGCTCGCCGACGTGCTCGCCCGGTATGCCGCCCGCGGCTGGCATGTCGTGGCGGCGACCGAGCTCGAATTCACCCTCGTCGATGACAGCGGCGGCGCGCTCGCACCCGCGCGGGACCCGCGCTCGGGGCGGCGGCTGTTCAAGCCCGACATCCTGTCCATGTCGGAACTTGACGCCTTCGATCCCTTTCTGAGCGCGCTCTATGACGGGTGCACCCGCATGGGCATCCCCGCCCAGACGACGACATCCGAATCCGGCATCGGCCAGTTCGAGGTGACACTGCACCACCAGCAGGCCATGCGCGCCGCCGACGACACATG
This sequence comes from Roseovarius halophilus (ex Wu et al. 2025), assembly GCF_047086965.1. Classification (NCBI taxonomy): domain Bacteria; kingdom Pseudomonadati; phylum Pseudomonadota; class Alphaproteobacteria; order Rhodobacterales; family Roseobacteraceae; genus Roseovarius; species Roseovarius halophilus (ex Wu et al. 2025). The sequence continues at coordinate 10,502 of NZ_JBKOTX010000085.1, forward strand.
GGCCTTCAAGGCGCTCATCAAGGGGCTGGCGCGGCGCCACGGGCTCGCCGCGACCTTCATGGCCAAGCCGTTCGCCGAGGATGCGGGCAACGGCATGCACCTGCATTTCTCGGTTCTCGACGACGCGGGCCGCAATGTTCTCGACGATGGCCGCGACACCGGCAATGACACGTTGCGCATGGCCGTCGCCGGCTGCCTTGCCGCCATGCCCGCCTCGACCCTCGTCTTCGCGCCCCATGCCAACAGCTACACCCGGCTTGTCCCCGGCGCGCACGCGCCCACCGGCGTCTGCTGGGGCTACGACAACAGGACGGCGGCGCTCCGCATCCCCGGCGGTGCCCCGGCCGCCCGCCGGATCGAGCATCGCGTGCCCGGCGGCGACATCAACCCCTACCTCGCCTTCGCCGCCATCCTCGGCGCGGCGCTCTGCGGCGTGGAGGACGGGCGCACGCCCCCGCCCCCGGTCACCGGCAACGCCTATGAGGCCGACCTGCCGCAACTCGCGCCCGATTGGGAAACCGCCATCACCCGGTTCGAGACGGACCCGCTGATCGCGCGCATCCTGCCCCCCGGCCTGCGCCGCAACCTCGTGATGACCAAGCGGCAGGAACTGCGCGAGATGGCGGCGGTCCCGGCGGGCGATCACTGGAAAACCTACGCCGAAACGGTTTAGGCTCGGGCGGCGCCCGGTCTTGCCGTGGCGCGTCGGCTCGGCTAACATGAATTTGATCAAATTACGGAGCACCCATGAAAATCGGCGTCCTGATGACCGGCCACGCCCTGCCCGAGGTTCAGCAGACCCTGGGCGATTTCGATGCCATGTTCGCGAAACTGCTCGCGGGGCGCGGCTTCGACTTTTCCCGGTACGACGTGGTCGATGAAATCTATCCCCGCGATCCCGCCGAGTGCGACGGCTGGCTGATCACCGGGTCCAAGCACGGCGCCTACGAGGATCACCCGTGGATCCCGCCGCTGGAATCCTTCATCCGCGACACCTTCGCCACCGGCATCCCGCAGGTGGGGATCTGTTTCGGCCACCAGATCATCGCGCAGGCCCTCGGCGGCAAGGTCGAGAAATTCGCCGGCGGCTGGGCGATCGGGCACAGCACCTACCATATCGACGGCGTGACCTGCGCCCTCAACGCCTGGCACCAGGACCAGGTAACGCGCCTGCCGCCCGGGGCCGAGGTGATCGGCAGCAACGATTTCTGCGCCTACGCCGCTCTTCGCTACGACGACCGCGCGCTGACGATGCAGCCCCATCCCGAATTCGGGCCCGAGATGATCGACAAGCTGCTGCGCCTGCGCGCGCCCGGCTCGGTGCCCGACCCGCTCATCGCCCGGGCCGGGGAACGGCTCGACGCCCCCATCGACGACACGGCGGCCGCCGACAGGATCGCCGACTTCCTCAGGAAAGGCGCCTGACATGGCCGACTGGAAAACGACCCTGCCCGACGCCGCGCGCGCCTATCTCGAGGGCCGACGCCTGGACGAGGTGGAATGCATCATCGCCGACCTGCCCGGCATCGCCCGCGGCAAGGCCGTGCCGGCCTCCAAGTTTGCCCGGCAGGCTTTCTTCCACCTGCCCGATTCGATCTTCTACCAGACGATCACGGGCGACTGGGGCGAAGCGGCCGGCGAGGACGGCTTCATCGAGAAGGACATGATCCTCAAGCCCGACATGGCCACCGCCTCCGCCGCGCCGTGGACGGGCGACTGGACGCTGCAGGTGATCCACGACGCTTATGACCGCGAGGGCAACCCGATCCCGTTCAGCCCGCGCAACGTGCTCAAGCACGTGGCGGGGCTCTACGCGGAAATGGGCCTCACCCCCGTCGTGGCCCCGGAAATGGAATTCTTCCTCGTGGCGCGCAACCTCGACCCCGCCAAGGAGATAGAGCCGATGATGGGCCGCTCCGGCCGCCCCGCCGCGGCGCGTCAGGCCTATTCCATGACCGCCGTGGACGAATTCGGCCCGGTGATCGACGACATCTACGATTTCGCCGAGGCGCAGGGCTTCGAGATCGACGGCATCACGCAGGAAGGCGGCGCCGGTCAGCTCGAGATCAACCTGCGCCACGGCGACCCGGTCAGGCTCGCCGACGAGGTGTTCTATTTCAAGCGCCTCATCCGCGAGGCCGCGCTGCGTCACCAGTGCTTCGCGACCTTCATGGCCAAGCCGATCGAGGACGAGCCGGGCAGCTCAATGCACATCCACCACTCGCTGATGGATACCGAAACGGGCCAGAACATCTTCTCCGGGCCGCAGGGTGGCGAAACCGAGGCGTTTTACCACTTCATCGGCGGTCTGCAACGCCACCTGCCCGCCGCCAACGCGATCCTGGCACCTTACGTCAATTCCTACCGCCGTTACGTCAAGGACAACGCCGCGCCGATCAACCTCGCCTGGGGCCGCGACAACCGCACGACGGGCATCCGGGTGCCGCTCGCCACCCCGGCCGCGCGCCGGGTCGAGAACCGGCTGGCGGGCATGGACTGCAATCCCTACCTCGGCATCGCCGCCAGCCTCGCCTGCGGCCTGCTCGGCCTGCGCGACGAGATCCGCCCCGACAAGCAGGTCAGGGGCGACGCCTATGCCGGCGAGGCCGACATCCCCCGTGTCCTGGGCGAGGCGCTCGACCTCTTCGAGGCGGCAAGCCCGCTACACGACGTGCTCGGCCCCGAATTCTGCCGGGTCTACGGCATCGTGAAACGGGCCGAGTACGAGGAATTCCTGCAGGTCATTTCCCCGTGGGAGCGTGAACACCTGCTGCTGAACGTCTGAGACCCCCGCATGTTTCTTCTCGGGGAAAATACCCCGGGGGAATCGCCGCTCGCGGCGATGGGGGCAGCGCCCCCCATGCCAGACCGGAGATCGCGATGAACCTTCTGCACGCCAATGACCGCCCCGGCACCTACCCGCCCAGCTGGTACGCCGCCACGGCAACGCCGCTCGCCCCCTTCGACCCGCTGCAAGGCGACACGCGCGCCGATGTCTGTGTCGTGGGGGCGGGCTATACCGGGCTCTCGGCCGCCCTGCACCTGGCCCGGGCCGGGCTGGACGTGGTGCTGCTCGAGGCCCAGCGCGTGGGCTTCGGCGCGTCGGGGCGCAACGGCGGGCAACTCGGCTCGGGCCAGCGGCAGGACCAGTTCACGCTGGAGAAACTCGTCGGGCGCGACGATGCCGCGAAGCTCTGGGACATGGCCGAGCAGGCCAAGGCGCTGGTCCGGTCACTCGTCGCGGAGCACGGGATCGATTGCCACCTCAAGCCGGGCATCGCCCATGCCTGTTTCTCGGAGCGCGAGGTGGCCGAGGAACACGCCCACGTGGCGCATCTGCAGGACAGGTACGGGTATGACCAAATCGAGCCGCTTTCGGCCGAGGGCCTGCACGCGCTCTGCCCCTCGCCGGCCTACAGGGGCGGATCGATGGATTGGGGCGCGGGGCACTTGCATCCGCTGGCCTACGCGCTGGGCCTTGCCCGCGCCGCCGACAAGGCGGGCGTGCGCATCTTCGAGAACAGCCAGGTGGAGGATATCCGCCCCGGCACCGCGCCACAGGTCCGCACCGCCGGCGGCAGGGTGACGGCCGATCACGTCATCCTTGCCTGCAACGGCTATCTCGGCGGTCTCGAGCCGCGCGTCGCGGCGCGGGTGATGCCGATCAACAATTTCATCCTCGCCACCGAACCCCTGGGCGAGGCGGCCGCGAACGTGCTGGCGCGCGATATCGCCGTGGCCGACAGCAAGTTCGTCGTGAACTACTTCCGCCTCAGCCATGACGGCCGGTTGCTCTTCGGCGGCGGCGAAAGCTACGGCTACCGCTTCCCCGCCGATATCGAGGCGACGGTGCGCAAGCCGATGCTGGAGATCTTTCCGCATCTGCGCGATGTCCGCGCCGATTACGCGTGGGGCGGCACGCTGGCCATCACGATGAAACGCCTGCCCTACCTCGCGCGGGTCGCGCCCAACGTCGTGTCGGCCTCGGGCTATTCCGGCCACGGGGTGGGCACGGCCACCCACGCGGGCAGGCTCATGGCCGACCTGATCGGCGGGCAGGCCGCCGGTTTCGACACGATGGCCCGCATTCCCACGACCCGCTTTCCGGGGGGGGCCGCGCTCCGCTCGCCGCTGCTGGCGCTGGCGATGACATGGTACGCCACGCGCGACCGGCTCGGCATCTGAGGCGGCCGGATGCGCGGTCCCGCGGTGCAGCACAACACGCGCATCGCAGGCGCCGGCAGGCCGGAAACACCGGCGCAACGAAACGGACGCCTGAAGCGAGGATGGTGAGCCCGGACATGGCCACCACGTGAGTTGCATAACGCCCCGCGTGCCAAATCGGGGCCGCCCGCGCCGTCCCCGGATCATCAGTGTCTTTTGATCATGAGCAAGGCGGTTTCCGAGCGATGCGTCACACGACACCGGCCAAGCAGGAGAGAATGTGCGACGACGCGCCTGCCCACCGGTCTTGTCGTGACCGCGATCTTGTCGACGCCGCTTGTCAGCGGTCAGGATGTGAGCCTTGGCAAGACGGAACACATGAATTCGTGCGCGCAGTGCCATGGCGCGGCCACCACGGGCCGCGTCACCGAATTTTCACTTTTCAGGGCGGCGATCCTGTTTTAGGTTTTCGGAAAACGTCATTCAGGAAATCCGAATACATGTCGCTCCCGCCCAATGTTCATGACGCCGAACCGATCCCCGAGGCCGCCCGCGCCGAGATCGACAGAATGCTGGAAACGGGCGATCTGTTCCGATACACCGCGCCGGCCGACGCGCCCGTCGCCTTGCTTGAACGCGATTTCGCGGCGCATATGGGCACCCGCTACGCGCTTGCCGTCTCGTCCTGCTCGGCGGCCCTTTTCCTGTCGCTCAGGGCGCTCGACCTGCCGCGCGACGCGCGCGTCCTGATCCCGGCCTTCACCTTTGCCGCCGTACCGTCCTCGGTCGTTCACGCCGGCTGCGCGCCCGTGCTGTGCGAGGTGGCCGAGAATTACCGCATCGACCTGCAGGATTTCGCGGCAAAGCTCGACACCGGCATCGGCGCCGTCATCGTCAGCCACATGCGGGGCCATACCTCGGACATGGACGCGGTCATGGCGCTGTGTGACGCGCGCGGCATTCCCGTGATCGAGGACGCGGCGCATTCGCTGGGCACCACGTGGGCCGGGCGCAAGATCGGTACCATCGGGCGTGTCGGCTGCTTCAGCTTCCAGTCATACAAGCTGGTGAATGCCGGCGAGGGCGGGATCATGATCACCGACGACCCCGAGCTCGTTGCGCGTGCCGTTATCATGTCGGGGGCGTACGAACACAACTGGGCCAAGCACGTGCCCGGCGAGGATACCGCTCTCGAAGCGGCCTTCGCACGCTGGCAGAACCAGTTGCCGCTTTACAATCTGCGAATGAACAACCTGTCGGCGGCCATCATCCGCCCGCAGATCCCCGAGATCGGCCGCCGCGCGACCGACGGGCGCGCCAACCACGATTACGTGGCACGCCGGCTCAACCTCAGCCCGTGGATCGACGTGCCGGACAAGCTCGCGAACGAGGAACGTGCGCCGGATTCGATCCAGTTCAACCTCACCGGCATGGACATGGCCGAGATCCGCGCCTTTGCCGATGCCGCCGCGGCGCGCGGCGCCAAGGTGCAGGTTTTCGGGCTGAGTACCGACAATGCGCGCGCATTCTGGAACTGGCAATTCCTGCCCGGGCCGGCGCCGGACCTGCCCCGGACCCGCGCGATGCTGATGCGGGCCTGCGACACGCGCTTGCCGGCCCGTCTCGACCGGCAAGCGCTTGACCTGATCGCCGAGGCCCTGCTGGGCGCCGCAGAGGACGTGAAGGGGCCTGCCAAAGCCTACGGGACCTGACCCGATGAAAATGGCCCGCGCCGGGCGCGAGCCATCGCGGCCGGACGTCGGCGGGGGGGTATTCAGTCCGCCTTGCCCGCCTCGATCGAGATCATCACCTCGACCTCGTCGCTGACATGCGGGGCGAACTTGTCCACGTTGAAATCGGACCGCAGCAGCGTCGTCGTCGCGTCGAAGCCGGCCCATGGCTGCCCGTCCTTCATGGGGTGTCCCATCATCTGGTTCAGTTCCGTCTCGAGCACGACGGACTTGGTCACGCCGTTCATGGACAGATCGCCGGTGATCAAGGCGGTGTCATCGCCCGTGACCTCGATGCCGGTCGATTCGAACGAGACCATGTCGGTTTCATCGGCGCCGAAGAAATCGTCCGCCATGAAATGCTCGTGCCGCTTTTCCCAGCCGGTGAACATCGACGTGACGGGCATCGACACGCTGACCGAGGAATTCGCGGGATTTTCCTGATCGAACATGATCTCACCCTCGAACCCCGAGAACATGCCGTATGTCGTTGAATAGCCAAGGTGGTTATAGGAAAAGACGATTTGGCTGTGGCTCGGGTCAAGGGTATATTTCTCGGCCGCGGCAAACGCGCCGCTGGCAGCCAGCGACATCGCGGCGACCATGAAAGGAATCTTCATCTTGCGTCTCCATCAATTGCATACCCGTACAGGATGACGGATTCGACCGTGAAAACAATTGAAAAGAAGTCCACATTGCCTGTGAACAGGCGAACACGAGCCGCTAGCGCCTAAAGGTCAAAGCATTGCCGGATTGCCCGCTCGGTCGACTTGCTGCCCACGGGCAGCGCGATCAGCGGCTGACCCGTGCTGTCGCGGGCGTGCAGGGCGCCACCTGTCAGGGAAAACTCGGCGAAGTCGTCGATGTCGTAATCGACCGGATCCAGGTGCCGGCCCGCATCATCGACATGCACGATGCTCAGGCGGCGCGATTTCGTGTCTATCCGGATTTCCGGCGCGGCCTCGTCCGCAGGCCGTGCCGACAGGCATACCAGCGCGAGCCCCATCAGGAAGACCGAGAACAGCAGCCGGATCAGCAGGCCCGCGGCGTCGGTCCCGCTGCCGGGCACGAGCCAGATGCCGGTCGCGGCAATCGCCAGCGCAGCGCCGGCGCCTGCCAGCAGCGTGCGTCGCAGCGCACAGGTGTGGCGCAAGGCCCTGCGTTCGAGCACGCCGTCGAAACGCGCCGCCGAATGTTCCGTCAATGCAACCATGGCCCCTGCCCTTTCGTTTTTTCACCGGTCAGGATGCTGCGGGAAAGCGCCCGGAATTTGACAGCGCCGCGGAGACTTCGGGGCGCGCCGATCACGCCTTGCACCAGCCCCGGATCCGTCGTATACGCGCCCATCCTTCCGCACGTGATCTGAACCGCGCAGTCTCTCGTGGACGGGCCGCGGAAGGTTACCGGCCCGCCTTTGAAATGCGCCTTGAAAGAAGTGGAGAAGACATGCCGCTTTACGAGCATGTATTTATTTCGCGTCAGGACCTGTCCAACACGCAGGCCGAGGGTCTCATCGAACACTTTGGCACCGTGCTGTCCGACAACGGCGGCAAGCTGGTCGACAGCGAATACTGGGGCGTCAAGACGATGGCCTACAAGATCAACAAGAACCGCAAGGGGCACTATGCCTTCCTCAAGACCGACGCGCCGGCGCCGGCCGTGCAGGAAATGGAACGCCTGATGCGTCTGCACGATGACGTGATGCGGGTTCTGACCATCAAGGTCGACGCCCATGACGAAGGACCGTCCATCCAGATGCAGAAAAAGGAAGAGCGCCGCGAGCGCCGTTGATCGAGCCAGAGAATCAGGAGACCAACCATGGCTGCAAAACCGTTTTTCCGCCGCCGCAAAGTCTGCCCGTTCTCGGGCGACAACGCACCCAAGATCGACTACAAGGACACCAAGCTGCTGCAGCGCTACATCAGCGAACGCGGCAAGATCGTGCCCTCGCGCATTACCGCCGTCTCGGCCAAGAAGCAGCGTGAGCTGTCGCGCGCCATCAAGCGCGCGCGGTTCCTCGCCCTGCTGCCCTACGCCGTGAAGTAAGGAGACCGTCATGCAAGTAATCCTACTGGAACGCGTGGCCAAGCTTGGCCAGATGGGCGACGTGGTTGATGTCAAACCCGGACACGCCCGCAACTACCTGTTGCCGCAGGGCAAGGCCCTGTCCGCGTCGAAGCAGAACATCGCCGATTTCGAGGAGCGCAAGGCGCAGCTCGAAGCGCGCAACCTCGAAACCCGCAAGGAAGCCGAGAAGCTTGCCCGGGATCTCGAAGGCAAGCAGTTCATCGTGATCCGCCAGGCGTCGGATTCAGGCGCGCTTTACGGGTCGGTCAGCACGCGTGACGCCGCCGATGCGGCGACAGGCGACGGGTTCTCGCTCGATCGCAAGCAGGTGGCGCTCAGCCGTCCGATCAAGGAACTGGGCCTGCACGATGTCGTTGTCACGCTTCACCCCGAAGTCGAGGTGACGATCCAGCTCAACGTCGCCCGTTCGCAGGAAGAGGCCGATCTTCAGGCGTCCGGCAAGACCATTCAGGAAGCCGCCGCCGAGGCCGAGGAAGCAGCAGATTACGAGATCGCCGAGTTGTTCGAGGATATCGGCTCGGCCGCCTCCGACGACGAGGCGCTTGCCGAAACGGTCGAGACCGCCCTGCCGGAAGACGCGGACAAGGACGAAAACGACTGAACCTGCCCTGAAACCGCGGGCACAGGGGGCCGCGCCGTATCGGCGCGGCCTTTTTGGTGTCACATGCTCGCCACAACATTGTCGGTCAACAACTCGACAATGGCCAAAAGCACAGTTAAGCGTATCTTTAGACTCCGAAACTTTCCCTTTCGCGTCACGTGGCGCGTCTGGAGCCGGGGCCGAGGATGAACATGACCAAGGGTGTCAACCTTGCTGGGGACACGGTATACCCGGTTTCCCGCGCGGTTGCGTCGCAAGCAGCTTTGCCCACATCCGGGACAATGCCAGCGGCATGGAGGGTATGGCGTGGAGCTTGATGACCTGAGCCAAGCAAAAGACCTGTCGACCGGGATCATACGGTTTCTCGACCAGGTCCGGCAAAAATTCGAGCTGGACGATGTCGCCTATGCCGGTCTGAACCCGATCAACGGCCAGACATACGGCTATGTCACCTACGTGCCGGAATGGACGAATTTCTACTTCGAGAACCGGCTTTACGATATCGACCCCACGCTTTCCGAGGCGCGTCGCAGCATCGCGCCGGTTGACTGGTCGCGGCTCAGCAAGAGCGCGAGTTTCAACCGCATCTTCTCGGCGGCCCGGGAATTCGGCATCACCAACAGGGGCATGTCCATCCCGGTGCGCGGCCCCTACGGCGATATCGGCGGTTTCAGCGTGACGCGGGACTGCACCGACCAAGAATGGGCGCGGCTCAAGGAAAAGATAATGGGGGACCTGCAGACCGCTGCCGTTCACCTGCATGACGTGGTGATTCGGTCAGACCAGATGATGCGCACGCTGAACGCGCCGGCCCTGTCGACGCGGGAGATCGAGATCCTGCAATGGACGGCCGCGGGCAAGTCACAGCAAGATGTTGCCGACATCCTGTCGATTTCGCATCGAACGGTGGAAGTTCATTTACGGTCCGCCCGTCAAAAGCTATCTTCCCTCACGACGCCCCAGGCGGTGGGTCGCGCGATCAACGCGGGGCTTGTGTATCCGCGGTAATTCCGTTCAACAGGGACGCGCACAGGTGAATCGTCACCACTACGGGATTCCCCCAATGGAAAGCAGCGCCGTATTCCGTACGCTCAGGGATACCGCAGCCATTAAGGGGGAAATCCAAGATGATCCTGGTCATCGACGCAGTAAACAAGAACAAGTTCGACCAAGTCCTTGACGAGATGTTCAAGCTCCGTGCGCGAGTTTTCGGGGATCGCATGGGCTGGAACGTCACCATCGAGAACGGTCGCGAACGCGATCTTTTCGATGATCTCGACCCGGCTTATGCCGTTGGCCTCGACGACGAGGGGAATGTCGTCTCCTGCGTGCGCGCCTTGCAGACGACGGGGCCGCACATGCTTGCCGATGTTTTTTCCGACATCCTGGACGGCGAACCGCCGTTGCGCAGCCCCTCATTGTGGGAATCCACGCGCTTCTGCGTGGACACCAAGCGCCTCGGCCGGGGCAAGGGGCGCCATACGGTATCGCATGCCACCTGTGAACTCATGATCGCGTCGCTTGAAGGCGCGAAACGGGCGGGTGTTGACGACATCGTCACGGTTGTTGACCCGATGATGGACCGGGTGCTGAAACGCTCGGGCAACACGCCCTATGATTACGTCGGCAAGACGGCCGACATGGGCAAGGTCCCGGCGATGGCCGCGCTTCTGGATTGCACGGATGAACGGATCGAAAGGATCCGCGAGCTCTCGGGGATCGACTACGACGTTTTCCTCGGTGACGACGAGGCGCTGGCCCTGCCCGCGATCCGTGCCAGCCAGACACCGCAATCGGCCCTTCAGCAATATTGCGAGGAACAGGTTGCCGCCGCCACCACCGACGAGGAGCGGAAAGCCGCCTTTGCCCTTCAGGACGCGCTTTCGTCCATGATCCACGACAAGAGCGATTGCGACGCGTGACAGGACCACCCCCGGCGGGGCGCTGGCGGCGCCCCGCCATGTCACGCACGTGGCCAATAGAAAGGCCGCCCTGACGGGCGGCCTGTCTTGAAACGCGGTGTCGATCGCGCTCAGGCGTCTTCGAGGTCCTCGATCGCCTTTTCAAGCTCGTCCTTCGAGACTTCCTTCTCCTCGATCTCGGCGATCTCGAAAACGTAATCGACCACCTTGTCCTCGAAGATCGGGGCGCGCAGCTGCTGGCGCATTTGCTGGTTGTTCTGCACGAATTCGAAGAATTCGCGCTCCTGCCCGGGGTATTGGCGCGCCTGCTCCATGACGGCCTGCGTCATCTCGGCATCCGATACCTCGACCTCGGCCTTCTGGCCCAGCTCGGCCAGCAGCAGCCCGAGCCGCACGCGGCGCTCGGCCAGCTTGTTGTGCTCGTCCGTCGGCTCGATCTCCGGGTGATCGTGGCCCTGCACGTCGGGGTTTTCCTCGTGCCACATCTGGTGTGCGATCTGCTTGGCCTCGCTTTCGACCATCGTCGGCGGCAAGTCGAAGCTGACCATCTCGTCCAGCTTGTCCAGCAGCTTGCGCTTCATCACGGCCCGCGCGGCGCCGGCATATTCCTGCTCCAGCCGCTCGCGGATCTGGGTTTTCAACGCTTCCAGGTCCTCGGCGCCGTATTTCTCGGCCAGCGCATCGTCCACCTCGGCGGCCACGGGCTCCTTCACGGCCTTCACGGTGCAGTCGAAAACCGCTTCCTTGCCGGCCAGATGGTCCGCCTGATAATCCTCGGGGAACGCCACGGTGACCGCGATTTCCTCTTCGGCCTTGACGCCGACAAGCTGCTCCTCGAACCCCGGGATGAAGCTGTTCGAGCCCAGGACGAGCGGATAATCCTCGGCGCTGCCGCCCTCGAACGGCTCGCCGTCGACCTTGCCCACGAAATCGATCACGACCTGGTCGCCGTCCTTGGCCTTGGTGCCTTTCCGGCGGTCATTGAAGTCCTGCGCGTTCTCGGCAAGGCTCTGCAAGGCCTCGTCGACGGCCGTATCGTCGGCCTTGGCGACGATCTTTTCCAGCTTGATCCCCGACAGGTCAACGTCGGGGATTTCCGGAAGCGCCTCGTACGACATCTCGATCTCGACGTCGTCGCCTTCCTTCCAGTCCTCGTTGGCCATCTTGACGTTGGGCTCGAAGGCCGGCCGGTCACCGCTATCCTCGAAATGCTGCGACATCGCGCCGTCAACGGCCTCCTGCATGGCTTCGCCAAGCACGCGCTCGCCGAATTGTTTCTTGAGCAGGGCAACGGGCACCTTGCCCTTGCGGAAACCCTTCATCTCCACGTCGGGCTGCGCCGCCTTGAGCTTCTCCATCACCTTGTCATCGAGTTCCTGCGCAGTCAGGATCATCTTGTAGGCGCGCTTCAGGCCGTCGTTCTGGGTCTCGGTGACCTGCATGTTCATCCTCTTCCATAGCGGTTCGCCGCGGATCCGGCGCCGCGGGCTCATAAATCAACGGCACTTCTATTGACGCGGCCGCCCACGCGCAAGGGCCAAGCGGCAGAAAACAGGGCGCCCGAGCGCCCGGTGTGCCATGCGTGCATGGCCCCGGCTCACCACGGCGCGCACGGTCACGGCCCCGCATCACGGCCGCCCGGCAACCGAAGGCACGCGACAAGGCCGCCCGGGCCGTTTCTCAGCGTCAGGTCACCACCGGCGGCCCGGGCGACATCCGCCGCGATGGTCAGGCCCAGCCCGCTCCCCGGCCGGGTGTCGTCGGCGCGCATGCCACGCGCTGTCATCTCGGCCAGCCGCTCCGGCGGCAGGCCGGGCCCGTCATCGGTGATGCAAAGGCTTGCGAAACCGTCCTCCAGCGTGCCGGTCAGGGTCACGCCTGCCACGGCGTGCCGCGCGGCGTTTTCCGTCAGCGCGCCGAGCGCCTCGGCAAGGTCGGCCTCGTCGATCGCAAGGACGAGGCCGCCGGCAATGTCGAGGGTCCAGTCCAGCCGCGCGCCGTCCGGCGTGCGCTTGAGAACCCCGACAACGCGCCGGGCGACGGCGGCG
>NZ_JBKOTX010000086.1:0-22941 GCF_047086965.1 Roseovarius halophilus (ex Wu et al. 2025)
GAAACCGCCTCGCAGATCACCTCACGGGGGTGGCCACATGTCATGGAATGACTGGCCACATGCGCGTGGAACAGGTGGCCACATGCCGTGGAATACCCAGCGGAACGCCTTGATCGCCTCGTCCGAGCCTCGGGCCGCCTCCCAGGCGCGCGCGATCCGGTCCCAGCCAAGCCAGCCCACCGGCGAATAGAGCGCCGAGAGGTGATAGCCGACGGTGCCGGGATCCGCGGCCTCTGCGGTCGCGCGCCATTCGCCCGCTTCCAGCATCGCCGTCTTGTGGTGCTCGGCCAGGCCTGCGTCGCAGCCCTCGCAGTGATACTCCGCCGTCTCGGGGCGGCCCTTTTCCCAGCGCAGGCGCTCGAACTTCAGCCACTGCATGGCGCCGCAATGCGGGCACAGCACGAAGAACCGCCGCTGGTCGGACGCCTCGAACTGCCGCTCGATCCGGCTCAGCCCCCGGATCGTGGGCGTCGAGACCAGGAACACCTTGCGCCGGTGCGCGAATGTCAGCGACCGCGCCTCAGCCAGCGTGACCGGGTCGCCCTCCTCGTCGGCCGAGGCCAGGTACGCGTCGACCTCGTCGAGAAAGATGTAGCGCGCCGAAGCGCTGGTTTTCGAAGAGGTCTCGAGCGGCGCGGGCGGCAGTGCGGAGAGCGACCTCGCGATGGCCACGCAGCTCCTTACAGACGCCGAGATGCGCCTCGAACTCGGCGAAACCCCGACCTGGCAATCGCCTGATATCCCCACACGGCTGCTCGCGCAGCAGTCCCGGACACGGGTCGAGGACACCCTCCGGACAGCCGAGGCCGAGACACGCGAGGCCCTGGCCCGTCACCGCGATGATCTCGAGCGGATCGCCAAAGCCCTCATCGACACGCGGAAGCTTCACGCCGAAGACCTGGCAAACCTTCTCGATCAGGTGATCCCGAACAGGACTAGGAGAGCGCAGGCCTTTTTGATGCCGATGAACTCCCCAAACAAACGTCCGGGACATGACCCACAAAGCCGGACACGCCACCCACCAACCCGAAGGGCTCCGGACACCGGTCCGGAGCCCCCGCGACAGGGCCGCAGGCCCTGGGCGCGCACGATTTGAAAAACCCGGAGACCACACACCCAACCCCCGCCGCGCCCAACGGCGGCGGGACGACCAAGATCACCATATACCGAAAAGGCAGAGCCCATGTACAAGTCCGGCCCGGCACGTCCGCTGACTCGATCCCCGCGATACGCTACGTTCCGATCACGCGGTACAGCTCAAGCGCCAAAATGTACCGCGTTTCGTACCTTGACGATCCAGCTAGACAGAAAGTCGAACGATATGAGTAGTTTGCACGAAATATGTGGCGGAGACGAAGGGATTCGAACCCTCGAGACGGTTTCCCGCCTACTCCCTTAGCAGGGGAGCGCCTTCGACCACTCGGCCACGTCTCCGCCGACGCGTATAACCGTCCAAGCGATGGATTTACAAGGCGAAAATTCAGTTGCCCGGCGGCTTGCCCAAAACAACCGGTACAGAAGACGCCGAGAGCGATAGAACAGAGTCTTAATCGATGCGGTGACTGCCCGCACCCGAAAGCGTCTAATGTCCCATGACCGTTTTATAGGGCCCAAGACGCGAGAGGCCTCCGCGTCGGAGACCTGCCTATCGGCGTTTCATCTTGCCAAGGGCCGTTTTCTGGTCTGCTTCCTCGAGGCGGGCGGCCCTTTTGGTTTTGACAAGTCGTTGCCGCAACAGGGATGCTCTCCGCTAGACGCAGCGAAAGCGCAGTGCGCCGCAGCGCTGAAAGCCTGTGCGCCGTCGGCTCATCGCGGCTGCGTCGATCAATCTTTCGACCCCGTGGTGCGGTTGCCCCCGGGGCAACTTGACGCCGGTCGTGACGCGTGAGGAGAACGGGCGTGCTGACCCGGAGGCGATGGCCCAACAGCCAGCCGCCCGAGCACGCCTTTCGCGGCAGTGAAACGTGCTGAGGGGACATCCGCCGAGTTCTTGGGCACACCCGACGATCCGGAGGGCCTGAAACTGCGGGAACATGCGCCTGCTCAGTCTCGTCCGGATCCGATTTGTCGTCGAAAACACGGCTTGCAAAACCGGCACCATCCGCTCAGCCGCGTCGGCCCAGGCATGCCGGTTTCACCACTGCCCGGCGCGCGGCTTCACTTGGGGTCAGGATCATGGCATAGGATATTGTCACCGATGCGACAGGGCTTGCCGCGCTGCCGGGCGCATCAATGCACCAGGTACAGGTGGACCCGGCGGTTCTGCTGGCCCTTCTTCTCGATCTTGCCCAGGCGCACCGGGCCGATCTGGGCGGTATGGGCCACGTGGGTGCCGCCGCAGGGTTGCAGGTCGGCCGTGTTCTCCCCTGCCCCGATCCGCACCAGCCTGATCGTGCCGGCCCCGCGGGGTGGCGCCACCGAAAGGGTCTTGACCAGCCCCGGTTGCGCGTCGAGCTCGGCTTGGGTGATCCATTCCTCGGTGACGGAAAAATCACAGGCGATCAGGTCGTTGAGCGTCTTGTCGAGTGCCGCGCGATCCTCGGGCGCCTCGGGCATGTCGAAGTCCAGCCGGCCCTTCTCGGCCGTGATCGCACCCCCGGTCACGGGCAGCGGGATCACCACGGACAGAAGGTGCAGCGCCGTATGCACCCGCATGTGCCGGTGGCGGCGGTCCCAGTCCAGGGACTGCTCGAGCGCCGCGCCGACGGGCGGCAGCAGGGCCGGTTCGGCGGGGACAAGAACGATCTCGTCGCCGGCGCCCCTGAGGGTGGTCGCGATCTCGATTTCGCCGCCATCCCAACGCAGGGCGCCACTGTCGCCGGGCTGGCCGCCCCCGGTCGGGTAGAAGACCGTGCGGTCGAGCACGATGCCCCCCTCCTCGGTCAGGGCGGTGACGCGGGCCTCGGCGGTACGCAGGTAAGCGTCGGTACGGAACAGCGCTTCGGTCATCCGGCCTCTCCAGTGTCCGGATCGGCATCAGGCGCGCGCGGCTGGTCGGCGGGGCGCGCGGCATCGCCGGTCGGCGGCGCGCCCTCGTCGCGCAGCGTCTTGGGATTGCGCAGCCAGAGGTCCCGCTGCGGGAAGGGAATCTCGATGCCCTCTTCGGCAAATCGCCGGGCAATCTGGTGGTTCATCTCGGATTTCACGAAAAGCACCCAGTTCACGTCGCGCAGGATCGCGCGGATCTCGAAGTCGAGGCTGTTATCGCCGAAGCCCTGGAACAGGGCCGCCGGGGCGGGGTTCACCAGCACCAGCGGATGCGCCCGGGCGACCTCCAGCAGGATCTCTTCCACCTTCTTGGGGTCGGTGCCATAGGCCACGCCCACCGGCACGATGACCCGGCCCACGGTGTTGCCGCGGGTCCAGTTGGTGACCTGCCCGCTGACCAGGTCGGCGTTGGGGATGATCACATCGGTGCGGTCGAAGGTCTCGATCCGGGTGGAGCGGACCGAGATGTCGCGCACGTAGCCCATTTCGGTGCCGACCTGAATCCAGTCACCCTCGCTGATGGGGCGTTCGATCAGCAGGATGATGCCCGAGACGAAATTGGACACGATGTTCTGCAGCCCGAAGCCGATCCCCACCGAGAGCGCCCCGGCCACGATGGCCAGGCCGGACAGGTCGATCCCGGCGGTGGTGATGGCGATGATCGCCGCCAGGACGATCCCGACATAGCCGGTGCCGGCGACGATGGCATTGCGCCCGCCGATATCCATCCTGGTGCGGGGCAGGATGGAAGAGCGCAGCGCCCCCTGCAACAGCCGGGTCAAGGTGTAGGCCGCCGCGAAAACCAGCGCGAAGGTCAGGAAGTCCGTGGGGGAAATGCGGGTATCGCCCAGGGCAAAGCCCTCTTGCGCGCGGGTCAGAAGCTCGGTCAGGTCGGTGCGCCGCGCGCCCCAGACCAGAGCCAGAACGGGCAGCGACAGCAACGACAGCGCAAAGCCGATCAACACCGGGATCAGCGCGTCCTGCGCCCCGTCCTCGATGCCCGACAGCAGGGTATAGAGATCGACCGAGAGCCGCTGCAGGATCACCAGCAGCCCCAGCACGAAAAGCGAGATCGCCGCCGGTACCACGAGCAGTTCCAGAACCGCGACATAGCCCAGCATCCCGGCCAGAACGCCGATGGCGGCAAGCGCTGTCAGGCCCCGCGCCAGCAGACGCCGGGCCACCCGGCGAAAGCCGTGGGGGGTGTTCTGCTCGGCGTCCGGCGCGTCGGGCTCGGCCTCCGGCTCGGGATCGGGTGCCGCATTGGTGGTGCGCAGGACGCGCGCCAGCCGCCAGAGCACCACCGCCAGCGCCAGCCCGACGGCAAAGGTCACCACCGCGCGCGGCACGGCCTCGAAAGCTGTCGCATCCATGAAGGCGGTCAGCACCAGGGTCAGCGCCAGCACATAGCCCATGGCCACGATCAACCGGGCGCCGGGGCCGCGCAGGTCCTCGTCGACCTCCAGCGCGGGCGAGGTGCCCGCGACGGTCGGAAACAGCAGCATCCGCGACATCCAGTGCCCCAGGATCGCCATGAGCGCGGCCAGCGGCAGGCTGTCCAGCACCAGTTCGCCGCGGCGGCCCACCAGATCAAGCAGCTCGATCGCGCGCACCAGGGCCTGCACCCCCAGGTAGGGCAGGATCACAGCCCCAAGCGAGAGAACGAAGCGCCAAACGCCGCGCCCGCGTTTCGACCGGGTGGCCACACGTCCCTGCAGGCGTCCGGCCCACTGCGGGGCGCGCGTCAGCAGGACCAGCCCGGCCAGCAGGTAAAACCCCGCGAAAGGAAGCGACTCCAGCGCTGCGCTTCGGCGGATCTCGTTGCGCCACTGGGTTACGATCTCGGCGCGGATCAGGCGATAGCCCTCCACCAGCCCGCTCAGCGCCCGGGCCCAGCCCAGCGGGTTCAGGGGCGATTGAACGCGTTCGCGCAGGGTGTCGGCCTGGCGGTCGCGGATGATCGTGTCGATTTCCGAAATCAGCCCGTCGGCGCGGGCGTGGGCCTCCTGTGCCAGAAGCCCGGGCGCGCGCAGCGCCTGCAGCCGGTCGTTGAGGACCGCGCGGCGGGCGGTGACGCGCGCGTCCTCGGCCTCGCTCGGCTCGCCCAGGGCGGCGATCTGATCGCGCAGGGTGGCGATCCGCGCGCTGTTGACGCTCTGGCGTGCGAGGAACCGGTCGCGCCAGTCGGCAATCTGGCCGCGCAGGTCATCCAGCACCTGGGTCGAGACCCGGCCCGCTGCCAGGGCCTCTTCGACACGGGTGGCGAGGTTCTCCCAGGCCTCCATGTCCTCGAAGGCGGGCGGCGCCGCCTCGGCCTGTCCGGCGGCCGGATCGCCACCCTGCCCGTCGTCCTGCCCGGCCGCATCCGAGGGATCGGGCACCAGCGACCCGACCTGCGCGGCCGCTACGCCGCCGAGCCCCAGCAGCGCGACCAGCGCCAGAAGGCGCAGGGCCGTCGTCATTGATCCTCGAAGACGCCGGGGATCGAGCGCGGCGCAGCCTCCAGGAAGCGGGGCAGCGGCAGGCCCTTTTCGCGCAGGAAGTCGGGGTTATAGAGCTTGGACTGATAGCGCGTGCCGTAATCGCACAGGATCGTCACGATGGTATGGCCCGGCCCCATCTCGCGCGCCATGCGTATGGCCCCCGCCACGTTGATCCCCGAGGACCCGCCAAGGCAGAGCCCCTCGTTTTCCAGAAGGTCGAAAACGATCGGCAGCGCCTCGGCGTCGGGGATGTTGTAGGCCATGTCCGGCGTGAACCCTTCGAGGTTCGCGGTGATGCGCCCCTGCCCGATCCCTTCGGAGATCGAGCCGCCCTCGGCCTTGTGTTCGCCGGTGGTGTAATAGTTGTAGAGCGTTGCCCCGTCCGGGTCGGCCAGGCCGATCTTCACGCCCCGCGGCTGCAGGGCCTCGGCCACGCCGGCGATGGTCCCGCCGGACCCCACGGCGCAGATGAAACCGTCGACCTTGCCCTCGGTCTGGTCCCAGATCTCGGGGCCGGTGGTCTCGAAATGCGCGCGCCGGTTGGCCACGTTGTCGAACTGGTTGGCCCAGATCACGCCCTCGTTGCTGTGCCGGGCCATTTCCTCGGCCAGGCGGCCGGAATAGCGGACATAGTTGTTCGGGTTGCGGTAGGGGGCGGCGGGCACCTGCACCAGCTCGGCCCCGGCCAGGCGCAGCATGTCCTTCTTTTCCTGGGACTGCGTCTCGGGGATCACGATGACCGTCTTGAAGCCCATCGAAGCGCCCACCAGCGCCAGCCCGATCCCGGTGTTTCCGGCCGTGCCCTCAACGATGGTGCCACCGGGCTTGAGCAGGCCCTTTTCCACCGCGTCGCGGATGATGAACAGCGCCGCACGGTCCTTGACCGATTGGCCGGGGTTCATGAATTCCGCCTTGCCCAGGATGGTGCAGCCGGTCTCTTCGGAGGCCCGGCGCAGCTTGATGAGGGGCGTGTTCCCGATGGCGTCGGCGAGGTCTTTGCAGATGGTCATGGCAGGCCCTTCGTGATGCTGTCTGTTAGGTGTATGACCGGCACCCGCTAACATCAAGCCGATGCGCGCAAACGGTCCCGGTTTCGCGCCAGCCAGTGCCCGGCCAGTTCCAGCGGCACGAGACGGAAGCCGCCCGCGACAAGGCGCGCGTCGAAATCGGCCCAGTCCATCAGATGCGAACGGATATCCTCGTCCTCGTCAAACTTGCCGCCCAGGCCGGGCAGATCGTCGGGCAGATCGGCCACGCCAAGGAAGATGTGGAAATGTTCGGTCGTGGTGCCGGGGCTGGCATATCCCGCGGCGATGCACTCCAGCGCCCGGAAGGCCACGCCCGCCTCTTCGGCGGCCTCGCGCCGGGCGGCCTGTTCGGAGCTTTCGCCGGGGTCGATACGGCCTGCCACGGGTTCGGTGATCCAGGGCGAGGGATCGCCCCGCCGGTAGGGGCCGACGCGGAACTGCTCGACCAGCAGCACACGGTCGCGCCGCGGGTCGTAGGGCAGCACCAGGGCGGCATCCCCCGCACACCAGACCGCGCGTTCCACCGGGGCACTCATGCGGCCGTCGAACCGGCGAAAGGACAGGTCCATCTCTTCGGTGGCGAAATAGTTGATGTAGGGGCGGCGCAGGTCCAGCAGCGTGACCTCGTCGCGCGACGGCCCGCCCGAGTGCGGGCTTGCGGCACCGCGCAACCGGCTGTCCGCCCGCGACAGCATCTGGGCATGACGCCGCCCCATGACCTCGGCCGGAGCCTTGCCGTGCAGCGACATCGCCTCGGCGGCGGCCTCGCAGGTGCGCGCCCCGTGTTCGGCGATCCAGGTGCCCAGCGACCAGTCCTCGGGCGCGGCCTGCCACCGGCCCGGGGCGGGCAGATAGGCCAGCGCCATCACCGGGCGTTCGGCGGCGTCGATCACCTCGATCTCGGCAG
The DNA here is from genome assembly GCF_047086965.1 of Roseovarius halophilus (ex Wu et al. 2025). Lineage (NCBI taxonomy): Bacteria > Pseudomonadati > Pseudomonadota > Alphaproteobacteria > Rhodobacterales > Roseobacteraceae > Roseovarius > Roseovarius halophilus (ex Wu et al. 2025). Next base: position 7,407 of record NZ_JBKOTX010000086.1, read on the forward strand.
CGTGATAGCCGAACGCCGCCTCGTAGTAGTGCAGACGCTCCAGCGCACGGGGCGACAGATCGGAGACCAGCGCGCCATAGGCCGCCGCACCCCCCGCCACCATCACCGGGAAATCCTGCCCCGCGACACGCGCCACCCGGTGGCGGGGCCGGCGGGCCGGCTGGAACGTGGCCACCTCGCCCGCCACCGCCGCAAAGAGGGGCGGATGCAAGAGGGTGCCGAACAGGAAGACGGGCCGGGACGTGTCTGCGGGCCTGCGCGCCATCAGCTATAGCGCCGCCCGATGACGTCCGTTCCCAGTCCGGCGAGGATGCCGCCCAGCGCCAGGGTCGCGGCAATCTCGGGCGTCGCCATCAGCCGCCCGTGTTCCAGCATCAGCTCGAAGATCGCCACGACGGCCTCGACGGGGGTATCGTAGAACCTGCGCAGGCTGTTCTCGATCATCACCACCAGCGAATTGATGAACAGGGCCACCACCAGCATCGCGATGGTCGTCGTCACGCCATAGCTGATCGCATCGAGGTAGCCCGCCCCCGCGCGCGGCCCGGCCAGCCGCCCAGCCGCAGATCACGCCGATCACGGTGTTCACCTGCACGAAATAGCCCAGGTCCGTGCCCTCGGGAAAGAGCGGGACGATCAGGCCCGAGACATACCAGGCCAGCGCCCCGAACAGGATCGCCCCGGTAAGCCGCCCGGCTGTCGGCATGGCCTTTCTCCCCTTCTGACGGGCCCCAGTGACCCGCCCCCGCGACGGGCGACCCCGGGCCGGTGTCAGGCCCCGCGGGTCACCGTGATCTGTGTCACGTCGCAGATTCCACTGCGGAAGGTCCCGGCGCAAGAGGTAAGATAGAAGTTCCACATCCGGCGGAACCGTTCGTCGAAGCCCAGCGCGGCCACGTCGTCCCACTTGGCGTTGAACGTGTCATACCAGCGCCGCAGCGTGTCGGAATAGCTCTGGCCGAATTCGACCGAGCGGACGACGCTGAGACCGGCGCGCTCGATCTCGGCGCGCAGCACCTTGGGCGCAGGCAGCATGCCGCCCGGAAAGATGTATTTCTGGATGAAATCCACGCCACGGCGGTAGGCCTCGAACCGCTTGTCCTGAACCAGGATGACCTGCAGCGTCGCCTGCGCGCCGGGCTTGAGGCACTTGCGCAGGGTTTCGAAGTAGGTGGGCCAGTATCTTTCGCCCACGGCCTCGAACATCTCGATGCTGGCGATCCCGTCATAGGTGCCACGTTCGTCGCGATAATCCTGCAGCTTGAAGTCGACCATGTCGGACAGGCCCGCCTTCTCGATGCGGTCGCGGGCGTATTTCAACTGTTCTTCGCTGATGGTCAGCCCGGTGACCTTCAGCCCCCGTTCCTTTGCTGCGTATTCCGCGAACCCGCCCCAACCGCAGCCGATCTCCAGCACGTGGTCGCCGGGCTTGGCGCCCATCTGGTCGACCATCGAGGCATATTTCAGGGTCTGTGCGCGGTCCAGGCTTTCCTGGCCGGTCTCGAAGAGGGCCGAGGAATAGGTCATGGTATCGTCCAGCCAGAGCCCGTAGAACGCGTTGCCCAGGTCGTAGTGGTACGAGATGTTCTTCTTCGCCTGCCGCTTGGAATTGGATTGCAGCCAGAAGCGCAGCTTTTCGTAGGCGCGCACCAACCCCTGTCCGGGAAATCCGTCGTAGACCTCGTCGGCCTCGTCATGCACGAGGTCCATGAAGGCCATCAGGTCCGGGGTGGACCAATCCCCATCGAGATAGGCATCGCTGAAGCCAAGGTCGCCTTCGCGGATCAGGCGGGCGAAGACCTCCGGGTCGTGCACGTCGAGCTGCGCGACATAGCCCGGGTCCCGTCCCTCGACGCGAAAGTGCCGCCCGTCAGGCAGCGTGATATCGAGCCGCCCGCGCGGCAGCGCCTTGAGCTTTTCGAAAACGGGGGTGAAATAGCGGGGCAGATCGCGCTGGCCCTCAATGGTGGTCAGGATCATCTGGTCTTTTCCGTCCTTGTCCTTTTTCAGGCTTGTACGGTCCGGCGCGGCGAACAGTTCTGTCGAAACGTTAATGCGTTGCGCAGTGACTGTCACGCACCGGCTAGAAGTCCCGGGCCTTGTAGGCGTCGAGCGCCCTTTGCCGCCCTTCCTTGAGGTCCACGATCGGCGCGGGATAGGCTTGGGCGGGCGACAGCCCCCAGGATTTGGGAACCGCGTCGAAATAAGACAGCGCGGTGGCGCTTGGGTTCGAAAGGCCCTCGGCGATCCAGCGGCGGCGGTAATGCCCGTTCGGGTCGAACTTCTCAAGCTGGGTGGCCGGGTTGAAGACGCGGAAATAGGGCGTCGCATCGGGACCGGACCCGGCGGCCCATTGCCAGCCCATGGCGTTGCTGGCCGGGTCCCAGTCTGTCAGGCAATCCTCGAACCAGCGCTGGCCGATGCGCCAGTGGCTCAGCAAGTGCTTGGTCAGGTAAGAGGCCACGATCATCCGCGCGCGGTTGTGCATGATGCCGGTGACATACATCTCGCGCATGGCCGCATCCACGAAGGGCTCGCCCGTGCGGCCCTGTTTCCAGCGCAGGACCGCCTCGGTCTCGTCCTCGTTCCAGGGGAAGGCATCCCATTCAGGGCGCCAGTTGCCTTCCGTGATGCGGGGCGTGTGATAGACGAGGTGATAGGCGAAGTCGCGCCAGACGACCTCCTTGAGAAAGGTCTCGGCCCCCGCCTTGCCCACCTGCATGGCATTTTGCCCGGCATGCCACAGCGCAGCCGGGGAAATCTCGCCATAGGTCAGGTTTTCCGACAGGTGCGAGGTGCCGTCGCAGGCGGGAAAATCCCGCGCCGCGTCGTAATCCGCGACACGCTGGGCCACGAAGGCGCCCAGCCGGTCTTGTGCGGCGGCCTCGCCCACGGTGACATGCCCGGCGACTACGGCCGCGCCGCGATCCATCGCCGCCCCCATGCGCCAGGCGTCCAGACGATCCGACTCCGGCCAGGCCTCGGGGGCGGGGATGCGGCCGGGGGCGGGCTGCGGGGCGGCCACGTCGCGGTCGCGCACGGCCTTCCAGAACGGGGTGTAGACCTTGTAGAAACCGCCTGTTCCGGTTTGCGTCGTCCAGGGTTCGAACAGCACATGGCCGGGAAAGGACCGCGCGTCGATCCCCTCGTCCTTGAGGGCCGATTTGACGGCACTGTCGCGGGCGATGCTCTCGGGGTCATAGGCCCTTGTCCACCAGACCGCCCCGGCGCCGGTCTCGGCGATCAGCGCGCGCAGGGCATCGAGCGCCCTGCCCCGCCGCAGGATCAGCCGTGCGCCGCGCTCCCCCAGCGCCTCGGCATGGGCGGCCACCGACAGCCCCAGTCGCCATTTTGGCGCGGCCCCCAGTGTCTCGACCGCCTCGTCGTGCAGAAACACCGGGATCACCGGCCGGCCTGAGGCGGCGGCCTGTGCAAGGGCCAGATGATCCGACAGGCGCAGGTCGCGCCGGAACCACAGCAGGATGGGGCGGGTCATCGGGCGCTCCTCGGTTTCGACGGCCAACCAGATAGCCCGGCCCCCGCAGGATCAAGGCGCCCAACGAAAACGGGCCGCCCCCAGATGGGACGGCCCGCCTTGGTGGTCATGCGGCAGGTATCAAGCCTGGCGCTTTTCGCTCATCAGGCCACGGATGATCGCGTAGCAGATCAGCAGCAGGATGATCGTGAAGGGCAACCCGGTCGAGATGACCATGGCCTGCAAGGCCCCGAGTCCGCCGCCGATCAGCAGCGCGATGGCAACCAGCCCCTCGAAGGTGCACCAGAAGACCCGCTGGGGCACCGGCGCGTCGACCTTGCCGCCCGCTGTGATCGTGTCGATCACGAGGCTGCCGGAGTCCGAACTGGTCACGAAGAAGACGATGACCAGCACGATGCCGATGGTCGAGGTGATGGCCGCCAGTGGCAGGCTTTCCAGCATGGCGAAGAGTGCCACCGAGTCGTTGTAGTTGGTGATCACGTTGTCGATCACCGCCGAGCCTTCAGGGTCGGCGATCATGTCGTTGATTGCCGAGCCGCCGAAGACAGCCATCCAGAACACGCAGACCAGGCTTGGGATGATCAGCACGCAGGTGATGAACTCGCGCACGGTGCGGCCCCGGCTGACGCGGGCGATGAACATGCCCACGAAGGGGGACCAGCTGATCCACCAGGCCCAGTAGAAGGCCGTCCAGCCCTGCAAGTAGCCCGTGTCTTCACGTCCGAAGGGGTTCGACAGCGGAACGACCTCCTGAACATAAGCCCCGAGACCGGTCGCGAATTCGCTCAGGATGCCCACGGCCCCGGCCGTGAACAGCACGAAGAGCAACAGCGCCAACGCGATCATCATGTTGACCTCCGACAGAAGCTTGACCCCGCCGTCGAGCCCGCGCAGCACCGACACCAGGGCAATCGCCGTGATGCCGCAGATCAGGAGAACCTGAACCGTCACGTTGTCCGGGATGCCGTAAACGTAGTTCAAACCGGCATTGGCCTGCTGTGCACCGATCCCCAGCGATGTCGCCAGTCCAAAGAGCGTCGCAAAGACGGCAAGGGTGTCGATGATGTGGCCCCACCAGCCCCAGACCCGGTCGCCGAGGATCGGGTAGAAGGCCGAGCGGATCGAAAGCGGCAGGCCCTTGTTGTAGCTGAACAGGGCCAGCGACAGGGCGACGATCGCGTAAATCGCCCAAGGATGCAGCGCCCAGTGATAAGAGGTCGCCGCCAGGGCCATGCGCCGCGCTTCCGCGACATTGCCCTCGATGAGCGCACCGCTCTCGTCAAACGGTCGAACCGTCCCCAATGGCGCGTCCCCCCAGGGGGTGCCGAAGTAATATGCCGGCTCCAGTACGCCAAAGAACATCAGGCCGATTCCCATGCCGGCGGCAAAGAGCATCGCGAACCAGCCCGGGTAGCCATAGTCGGGCGTGGCCTCGGACCCGCCCAGCCGGACCGATCCCCAGGGGCTGACGATCAGGAACAGGCAGAAGATCACGAAGACGTTTGCGCCCAGCAGGAAAAACCAGTCAAAGTTCGACGTCAGAAAGACGCGCAGGCCCAGGTCGCAGAAGGCGCCCTCGGTACAGGCATCGCTGACCTCGGCCCCGTTGAAGAGGGCGTTCGCGTGGCCCGGCGCGATGAGCGCATAGGCCACGAAGGCGATCACGGTCAGCCCCGAGATCACGAAGACGGGGTTGTGGATATCAAGCCCGAAGGGCCCGATCTTCGTCTGGATGTTGTCCTGACCGATCTTGTAATCGGTATCGATGATATCCGAGTGCCCTTCGGGCGTCGGTATCCCCTCTATGTTTGTTTCATCGGCCATGTACGGCCTCCCTGTAGTTGGTTTCCCTGATCGGCATGCCCGCCCTCAGGCGTGACGCACCAGGAACACGCTGACTTGCGAATGCCGCGCCAGTTCGCCGCCATGCGCGGGCAGGATCATGTCGGCCATGTTGGGCAAATGCGTGGCCATGACCACCAGATCGGCCCCCAGCGCCTTGCGCGCCTCGATCAGCTTGTCGTCGAGATCGACCGCCGGGTCATGGCTGACAACCGAGTGGGACTCGGCCGCGTGGCCGTGAAGCTCGGCCTGGGCCGCGGCCAGCTTGGCCAGCTTCTCGGCATGTTCCTCGGGGGTCCGCGCGACATCGCCCGGTGCGGCCGCGGTGACGCTGACATAGGTCACCTTGGCCCCGTAATGCTTCGCCTGGTCGGCGGCCACTGTCATGGCCCGGTCCAGCTTGTCCGCATGGGCCAGGTCGACAGGCATCATGATATGTTTGAACATGTTCCCTCCTGTCCGGTCGGTCCGGCACCGCGGCACCGCCACGACGTCCCTTCCCGACTCTCGTCTAAAGGGGGCCGGACAGCCTCGTGGCCACCATTCCCTGCGTCAAAGCGTAACAGCGGTTTGAAACGGATGACAAGCGATTGAGACGCCCGGGTGCGCGAAAACGACGCGAGACCATCCACGGCCGACCACCGGAAGCGCCTCAACCGCGCCCGGCAAAGTCCTTCTTGCAGGTCTTCGGCGGACCCTTCGCGGCAGTGTAGCCGGTCGCTCCGCAGGTGTCGCATCGGTATTCGCGCAGCCGCCCGCGGGCCTCGCCGGTGGCCAGCCAGACGCAGTTCGGCGCCGCGGGGCGGGCTTCGGCCTGGGCGCGCCGATGCGACCACCACAGGAAGACGATCACCGCCACCAGGAGAGTCAGCCCCATGGCCATGTCACGGCGCCTCGGGCATGACGAAAAGATCCGTCGGCCCCGGGTCCTGCCCGGCGGCGGTCAGCATGGCGTGAACCTGCCCGCGGTGATGGGTCTGGTGATTGAACATGTGCATCACGCAAAGTGCCAGCGGTTTGCGCACCTCAGCCCCGAGCGATCCGGAATACCATGTCAGGGTCCCCACCAGGTCGAGGGCATCCAGCCCCAGCGCCCATTCGCGGATGCGGCCGTCAGCCAGGAACCGCAGCCGCGCCCATTCGCGCGCGTCGGGCGCAAGTGTCGGGCTGTCGGCGAGCGTCCTCGCCGGGGCCTCGCCGCGGTCAAGCCGCGACATCCACATGAGGTCAGCCCAGAGCAGGTGGTTGAGCGTGCCCAGGATCGAGCCGAAAAAGGCTCCGCGATCCTCGGTCAAGTCTGCGGCGGGCATATGTGCGACCAGCTCGCTGGCAGCACTGTTCTGCCATTGGTTGTAGCGCGCCATGGTGCGGCAATAGTCGGGCGTGATCATCATCGGACGGATCCTCTTGGTGGGCCGCTTGTCCTCGTGGCGGGAAACTGGCAGAGCGGCGCGGCCCCGACAAGAGCCGGCCAACCTGCCTGCTTTGACTCTTGCGAGACGCCCTGCGGCTGAGTAGCGTCACGCAACTTGAATCAAGGGGAGACCGGAATGTCCGTCAAAACGTATCTCTGCGCGGCCTCCGCCGCGGCCATCGCCACCGCCGCCTCGGCCCAGGACCCCGACCTTCTGGTCTTCGACTGGTCCGGCTACGAAGAGGAAGGCTTCTACCAGGACTACATCGACACCTATGGCGCCACACCCGACTTTGCCTTCTTCGGCGAAGAGGAAGAGGCCTTCCAGAAGCTGCGCTCGGGCTTTCGCGCCGATATTTCTCGGCCCTGTCCGCATTCGGTCCAGAAATGGCGTGATGCCGGCCTGATCGAGCCCTGGGACATCAGCCAGATCCCCACCTATGACACCGTGGCCGAACAGTTCCGAAACGACCCCGTCTTCACCGATGGCGACGCGGTCTATTTCATCCCCGCCGATCAGGGCGCGACGGCGCTTCTCTACAACAACGAGGAGGTCAGCGCAGCAGACGCAGAGAGCCTGCAGATCTTCACCGACCCCGCCTACGCCGGGCGCACCTCGCTGCCCGACAACGTGGACGACAGTTTCGCGCTGGCCTACCTGGCCACCGGCACCACCGACTGGACCGAGGCCACGCAGGAGGATTTCGAGCGCGCCGCCGAGTGGCTGCGCGAGGCCCATGGAAATGTCCGGACATACTGGACCGATGGCGCCGAACTGAACCAGCTCATGGCCACCGGCGAGGTCACCGTGGCCTGGTCCTGGAACGAAAGCTTCGTCGGCCTGGCCGACGAAGGCCACCCGGTCGCCTTCAACCGCGCAGCCGAGGAAGGCTCCTCGGAGTGGTTCTGCGGCTTCGTCAACCTGGTCGACGGGCCCGGCTCGGAAGAGCAGGCCCATGACTTCGTCGAGGCCTGGCTGCAGCCCTCGTCGGCAGAGTACATGGTATCCGAATGGGGCTATGCGCATTCCAACACCGAGGCCATGGCCAGCTTCGACGCCGAGACGCTTGAGTCGGTCGGCATGGGCCAGCCGGACACGCCGGTTCTGGCCCAGCGTCCGATGGATATCGCGCTGCGCGAACAGATGATCGAGACCTTCGAGCGCATCAAGGCCGGGTTCTGAGACCCTGACCCGACCGGATGGACAGGGCGGCCTTTCGGGGCCGCCCTTTTCGTTCGCCCCATCAGGCCGGCGGTCCGGCCAAAGGAGACCACGCATGCCCCTGATCGATATCCTCATCGCCCTGCTGACAATCGTGTTCGGCGGCTTCGGTTTGCTTGCCCCGCGCTACACCGCCCACACGCTGGACCTGTCGCCCACCAACAGCACCATGGGCCTGAGCGAGCTGCGCGCGGGCTCGGGCGGGCTCTTCGTGGCGCTGGGGGTCTGGTGCCTTGTGGCCGGGGCGCCGGCCTATTTCGCCCTCGGCATCGCCTACCTGGGCGCGGGCACCGGGCGTGCCCTCTCGATCCTGCTGGATCGACCACCGTTGCGAAAGGCGCTGATCTTCCTCGCCTTCGAGTGGCCCCCGGCGGCCTGGCTGCTCTGGACGCACTGGCCCTGACGGCCCGCCGAAGCCCTTGAATTCGCCCGCCGCAGGGCGCATATTGCGTGTGTCCTTCGGGACTATGGACATAAACGCGCTCGTAATAAGCGGATCGGACCCGGGGGCGGTACCCGGCGGCTCCACCAAATACCCTCGTTGGGGGATCATGGGGCCGAAACAGGATCGACGAACGTCTAAAGGGGTTAGCTTTGTCCCGGTGAGATACCACCGTTATCGGTTCGCAAAAGCATAATTGCCAACGACAATCGTGCTCCGGTCGCCGTTGCCGCCTAAGCGGTAACGAGACCGAAACTTCAAGCCCAGCCCTCTAGCAAGGTCTGGCGGGGTTCGCAGGCACCTGGCAACAGAAGCCTGCACTTCCCCCACCCATGACTTCCCAAACCATTCTGCCCTGGCACGACGGCTGATTGACGAAAACGCGGGCGCCGGTCTTACAGCGGCAGCGCCACCGTCGACTTGATCTCCTCCATGCTGAGCAGCGCGGTGACATTGTGCACCCGAACCTCGGAGATCAGCGCCTGGTAGAAGGCATCATAGGCGCGCGCGTTCTTGACCCGCACCTTGAGGATATAGTCGATATCGCCGGCCAGCCGGTGGGCCTCTTGCACCTCCGGCCTGTCCCGCAGGGCCTGCAGGAATTTCGCCTGCCAGTCGGCCTCGTGTTCGCTGGTGCGGATCAGGACGAAAAAGCAGGCCTCGAAGCCCAGCGCCTCGGCATCCAGCAGCACGGTCTGGCGGCCGATGATCCCGGCTTCGCGCATCTTGCGAATCCGGTTCCACACCGGGGTCTTCGAAGACCCCACCTGGCGGGCGATCTCGTCGAGCGACTGGCTCGCATCGCGCTGAAGCTCTTCAAGGATTTTCCGATCGAGCGCATCTATCCGGACCGACATTTCGCCTCTCTCTTCAGTGCTGAACACAGGTTCTTTTCGTAAGCTTTTCTGAAACAAATGTTCCTATCTGACAAGACTCTCTCCCAATATTTGGAATATTTTTCTATATTGGCAGCAGAACCGAAGGGGGCACCATGCAGCATTTTCCCATCTTCCTGAACCTTGAGGGCCGCCGCGTCGTGCTGTCGGGCGGCGGCGAGGCCGCCTTGGCCAAACTGCGCCTGCTGCTCAAGACCACCGCCCGGATCACAGTTTTCGCACCAAACCCGGCGCCCGAAATCGCCGACTGGGCCGAGGGCGGCCGACTGACCCTGATCCGCCGCGCGATGGAGCCGGGCGACGCACTCTGCGCAGCACTGGTCTATGCCGCCGACGAGGACGCGGCGCGGGATGCCCGCACCGCCCGGATCGGCCGCACCGAGGGCGCGCTGGTCAATATCGTCGACAATCTGGCCGACAGTGCCTTCATCACCCCCGCCATCGTGGACCGCGACCCGGTGACCGTCGCCATCGGCACAGAAGGCGCCGCCCCTGTTCTGGCCCGCAGGATCAAGGCCGATCTCGAGGCCCGCCTTCCGGCCACGCTCGGCACTCTGGCGCGCATCGGCAAGGGATTCCGCAAGATGGCCGAGAAGCTGCCCTTCGGCCGCGCCCGGCGCGATTTCTGGGCGGACTACTACTTCAACGCCGGTCCCCGCGCCATGGACGCGGGCGGCGAAGGGGCGGCGCAGGACACCCTCGACACCCTTCTGGCGCAGCACCTCGCCGCCGGGCCCGCGCAGGGCCGGGTGGATTTCGTCGGCGCCGGGCCGGGCGACCCCGATCTGCTGACGCTCAAGGCGCGCAAGGCGCTGGATGCCGCGGACGTGGTGATCCACGACCGGTTGGTCAGCGCCGGCGTGCTGGAACTGGCCCGGCGCGAGGCGCAGATGATCGACGCGGGCAAGCATGGCTTCGGCAAGGCCATGGCCCAGGACGAGATCAACGCCCTGATCGTCGACCATGCCCGCGCCGGGGCGCATGTGGTGCGCCTGAAGGGGGGCGACCCCATGATCTTCGGCCGACTGGATGAAGAGATCGACGCGGTCGCCGCCCATGACCTGCCCCATGCCATCATCCCCGGCGTCACCGCCGCCGCTGCCGCCTGCGCCGGCCTTGGCCAGTCGCTGACGAAACGCGGGCGCAACAGCGAGGTCCGCTTTCTGACCGGCCACGACACCAAGGGCTTTGCCGACCATGACTGGCGCAGGCTCGCCGCGCCAGGCGCGGTGGCGGCGATCTACATGGGCAAGCGCGCCGCCCGCTTCCTTCAGGGGCGGCTGCTGATGCATGGCGGTGCGCCAGAGACGCCGGTGACGGTGATCGAGAACGCCTCCTGTCCCGATCAGCGGGTTCTGGAAACCACGCTGGACCGGATGGAACCGGACATGGCGCAGGCCGCTCTGACCGGCCCCGCACTCACTTTCATCGGGCTGGCCCCGCGCCGGGCGCGCGCCGCCCTGCCCCGGTTTGCCCCGACACAGGAGGCCCTCTGACATGCCCCGCCCATTTAGCCCCAAGGTCGTCACCGCCAACCGCCTGCTGGAGGGCGACGCCGTCTGGCGCACCGCGACAGGCGACTGGACGCCCGATATGGCGCAGGCCGAACTGATCGAGGATTCCGCCACCGCAGAGCTGCGCCTGTTGGAGGCTTCGGCCGAGGCTCACCTGGTCGTCGGCGCCTATCTCGCCGATGCCGCCGCCGCGGCGGACGGCCCCCAGCCGACCCATTTCCGCGAGGCGTTCCGCACGCGCGGGCCGTCCAACTACGCCCATGGCAAGCAGGTCGAACCGCAGGAGAAGACGTGATGTATCGCTACAACGACTTCGACGAAGCCTTTGTTCGCGAACGGATTTCCAAGTTCCGTGCCCAGGTGGAACGCCGCATCGGTGGCGCGCTCACCGAAGAGGAGTTCAAGCCCCTGCGTCTGATGAACGGGCTCTACCTGCAACTGCATGCCTACATGCTGCGCGTCGCAATCCCCTACGGCACGCTGGACAGCCGCAAGATGCGGCAACTGGCTTACATCGCCGAACGCTGGGACAAGGGCTATGGCCATTTCACCACGCGCCAGAACATCCAGTTCAATTGGCCGCAGTTGCGCGACGTGCCCGACATGCTCGAGGCGCTGGCCGATGTGGGGATGCACGCCATCCAGACCAGTGGCAACACCATCCGCAACGTCACCGCCGACCATTTCGCCGGGGCCGCAGCGGACGAGATCGCCGACCCGCGCCCGGTGGCCGAGCTGTTGCGGCAATGGTCCACGGATCACCCGCAGTTCCAGTTCCTTCCTCGCAAGTTCAAGATCGCCGTCTCGGGCAGCGCGCATGACCGGGCCGTGACCCGCGCCCATGACATCGGGCTTGAGATCGTCGAGCGTCACGGCGAGATCGGCTATCGCGTGATCGTCGGCGGCGGGCTTGGCCGGACGCCGATGATCGGCAAGGTGCTGCGGGAGTTTCTGCCACAGGCCGACCTGCTGCCTTATACCGAGGCCGTGGTCAGCACCTGGAACCTGCTGGGGCGGCGCGACAACAAGTACAAGTCGCGCATCAAGATCACCGTGCACGAGCACGGGATCGAAGAGATCAGCCACCTTGTGGAGGACGAGTTCGCGCAAACCAGAGCCGGCTTTGCCGGGGCCGACCGCACCATGCTGGCGGGGATCAAGGCCGCCTTCACGCCACCCGCCTTCGCCGCGGCATCGTCCGCCCCGCACGAGGCGGCCCGGGCCAACGACCCGGTCTACCGGGCCTGGGCGGATACCAACCTGACCGCGCACCGCCACCCCGACCACGCCATCTTCACCGTCTCGCTCAAGGCGCACGGCGCCACGCCGGGCGACGCCAGCGCCGACCAGATGCGCGTTCTGGCCGATCTTGCGGAACGCTACGGCTATGACGAGCTGCGCATCTCTCACGAGCAGAACGTCATCCTGCCCCATGTGGCCAAGGCCGACCTGCCCGCAGTCCATGCCGCGCTGAAACAGGCGGGGCTGGCCACGGCCAATGTCGGGCTTGTCTCCGACATCATCGCCTGCCCCGGCATGGACTACTGTTCGCTGGCCACGGCGCGGTCGATCCCCATCGCGCAGCAGATCGCCACGCGGTTCGAGGCATTGAAGGTCGAGCACGACGTCGGCCCGCTCAAGATCAAAATCTCGGGCTGCATCAATGCCTGCGGCCATCACCACGTGGGCCATATCGGCATCCTCGGGCTGGATCGTGCGGGGGTCGAGAACTACCAGGTCACGCTGGGCGGCGACCACACGGAAACTGCCGCCATCGGCGAACGGGCCGGGCCGGGGTTCTCGGCGGACCAGATCATCCCGGCCATAGAACGGCTGGTGCTGGGCTATCTGGAGCTGCGCGAAGGGCGCAACGAGACCTTCCTGCAGGCCTACCGCCGCCTTGGCCCCGCACCGTTCAAGGCGCTGCTTTATCCGGAGGCCACGTCCGATGCAGCTTGAAACCCGCGCACAGACCCTGAACCAGAGGTTCCGCAACCACTCGGCCACGGCCGTGATGGAGCACGCCCTGACCGGGCTGGGCGATATCGCGCTGGTCAGTTCCTTCGGCGCGGAATCGGTGGTGCTGTTGCATATGGCGGCCGTGATCGACCGGCGCGTGCCCGTGCTTTTCATCGACACCGAGATGTTGTTCGCCGAAACGCTGGTATATCAACAGGAGGTCGCCGAACGCCTGCGGCTGGAAAATGTGCAGGTGATCCGTGCCGACCGTGCGCGCCTGTTCGAGGCCGACAACGAGAACCTGCTGCACCTGCACGACCCCGACGCCTGTTGCGCCCTGCGCAAGACCGAGCCGTTGCAGAGGGCGCTGAAGGCCCATGACGGCTGGATCACCGGGCGCAAGCGCTACCAGGGCGGGCAGCGCGCCGCGCTGGATTTCTTCGAGGTCGAACACCCCGCGGGCGCGCCGGCGCGGCTCAAGATCAACCCGCTGGCCCATTGGGACAGCGCCGATGTGCGCGACTACATGGCCGAGAACCGCCTGCCGCGCCACCCGCTGGTCAGCAAGGGCTATCCGTCCATCGGCTGCGCCCCCTGCACCCATCCCGTCGCCCCCGGCGAGGATGCGCGCGCTGGCCGCTGGAAGGGGCAGGACAAGGGCGAATGCGGCATCCATTTCGTGGATGGCCAGCTGGTGCGCAACGCCGCCGAATGAAAGGACAGGATATGAGCGTGATTGTCACCGATACGGGATTTGCGCCCGACGATTGGACCGGCGGCCTGGTCCCGCTGAACGACTGGCCGGTTAAAGGCCCAGACATGGGCCTCGATCTGGTCCCCGACACGGACCCGGCCCGGCTGGCCGACCTGCTGTCGGCGCCACTGATCCGCATTGCTTTCCCGTCGTTCTCGGACGGGCGCGGGTTCACCCTGGCCGCGCGACTGCGGCGGCTGGGCTACCGGCGGCGGCTGCGGGCCGCAGGCCATGTCATTGCCGACCAGTATGCCATGGCGCGGCGGTCCGGGTTCGACGAGGTGGAGATCGATACCGATCTGGCCGCCCGCCAGCCCGAGGACCAGTGGCTGGCCCGCGCCGATTGGCAGGCGCATGACTACCAGACGCGGCTGCGCGCCGCGGCCCCGTGAAAACCGGTGTCCACGACACACCTTTAACTGACACAGATCAAGGACTAGAAGGGGGCGTGGCATGGATACATGCCGCGATGCAGACATGACAGAGATGACACCCGTGACCGAAGCCGCCGCCCTCAAGGCCACCCGCGACCTGCCCGACGCCCAGACCGTCCGGGAGGTGCGCCATTACACCGACCGCCTGTTTTCCTTCAAGGTGACGCGGCCGCAGTCCCTGCGGTTCCGTTCGGGCGAGTTCGTGATGATCGGACTGATGGGCGACCCGGACCCAGACACCGGCAAGCAAAAGCCCCTGCTGCGCGCCTATTCCATCGCCTCGCCCTCGTGGGACGACGAGCTGGAATTCTACTCGATCAAGGTGCCCGACGGGCCGCTGACCAGCAAGTTGCAGCATATCGAACCGGGCGACCAGATCATCCTGCGCCCCAAGCCGGTGGGCACGCTGGTCCACGACGCGCTGCTGCCGGGCAAGCGCATCTGGTTCTTCGCCACCGGCACCGGGTTTGCGCCCTTCGCCTCGCTTCTGCGCGACCCGCAGACCTACGAGGACTATGACGAGGTCTTCATCACCCACACCTGCCGCGAGGTGGGAGAACTGACCTATGGCGCCGAATTGATAGAGAGTGTCCGAAAGGACGAATTGCTGGCCGAACTGATCGGCGAGGGCTTCGCGGACAAGATCCACTATTACCCCACGACCACCCGCGAGCAGAGCCCGCGCATGGGCCGGATCACCGACCTGATGCGCTCGGGGCAGGCCTTCGAGGAACTGGGCGTGCTGCCGCTGTCGCCCGAGACCGACCGGGCGATGATCTGTGGCAACCTGGACTTCAATCTCGAACTGAAAGAGATGCTCGAGGGGTACGGGCTGGAGGAAGGCGCCAATTCCAAGCCAGCGCATTACGTGGTGGAAAAGGCCTTCCTCGACTGACGCGCCGCCCTCAGGGGTGCCGTGCCGTCCAGTCCCGCGCCCGCGCGAAAATCGGCCGGAAATAGGCCATGAGGCGTGGGTCGCGCCCCGCGCCCGCCCAGGGCGCGATGCCATGCACGGCCAGCCGATGGACGAGCACCGCCTCGCCGCGGCGCACCGGCACTTCCACCTTGGCGCAGCGTGCGAAGACATCGGCGCGGGCGGCCTTGTAGGCCTCGGTCACATCGCTGTCCGCCTCGGTCCCGGCCAGGGCGGCGCGGATGATCTCCTGGCTGCCTTCCCAGATCACAAGCGGGCTGGCCGCGACATCCGACAGGCCGATCCCGAGCACGAACGCGTGCGGTTCGCGCAACACGCGCCGCCCCTCTTCCAGGTGCAGCCCGTCCACATGCGCCCCGCAGCGGGTGTGGCGAAAGCGATGGGCGGCGTCGCTTTCGCCCGGGTCGCGCCCGGGATAGCCGGGGTAGATCGCAGACAGTTGCGCCCGGTGCCAGGTGCCCGGCCAGATGCCGCGCAACTCGGCCGGCAGGGGCACGCCGCCAAGGCTGCCGTCAGGGTCATTCGCCAGCGCCTCGACACCGACGAACCATGTGCCGTCGTGGCGCAGCCAGCGGTCGCGCAGCGCCTGATCGTCCAGCGCGATCTCGGCCAGGCCGCGGGCCGCCTC
>NZ_JBKOTX010000087.1:0-22919 GCF_047086965.1 Roseovarius halophilus (ex Wu et al. 2025)
AGGCGCGGCCGCGCCTTGGCGGTCTCAACGGGCTGATCAACCGCATGACCGGCCATGGCGAGGAACCGCGGGAGCGGCCCCAACCGCAGGTCACCTCGATGCCCCGCCAACCGGCCCAGGCCGCCGAGCCGAACGAGCCGCCGGCGGACTCGGACGTCGACCCCGACGAGGAGCGCATCGAGATTCCCGCCTTCCTGCGGCGTCAGGCCAACTGAGGCGCTGTCGCGACAGTCACATCCTTTGCGAAAGGGCCGCCGTCGGGCGGCCCTTTTTTGAAAGCAGGACAGTGCACGGACCGAACCCGGGGGGCGACCGGCCCGTTTCATTGTGTTTCAGTCGGTCGCAAAGAGTGAATTGTGCCAAGCGGCCCCAAGGCATACCCAGTAACGGAAGACCAATGAAGGCGGGTGCCACTTGCAGACGACACTGCGATCAGACCTGACGCTCGACGGGATCGGCCTCCACCTTGGCGAACCCGCACGCGTCATCCTGCGCCCGGCTCCGGCCGATCACGGCATCGTCTTCCGGCGCGTGGACCTGCCGGGATGCCCGCGCGTACCCGCGCGTTGGGATCATGTGAAGGCCGCGCCGCTCAACACCCGCGTCGAATCCGAGGCGGGTGTCAGCGTCTCGACGATCGAGCATCTGATGGCGGCGCTCGCCGGTTGCGGCATCCATAACCTGCTGATCGACGTGGACGGCCCCGAGGTTCCTATTCTCGATGGCTCGTCCGCGCGCTTCGTCGGCGGACTTTTGCAGACGGGCCTGCAGACGCTCGATGCGCCGCTGCGAGTGATCGAGATTCTCGAACCGGTCGCCGTGCACCTGGGCGATGCCACCGCCCGCCTGGAGCCGTCCGACAGCCTCCGCATCGCCTTCGAGATCGCCTTCGCGGATGCCGCCATCGGCAACCAGCGCAAGACCCTGGACCTGGCCAACGGTGCCTTCGCGCGCGAGCTTTGCGATTGCCGGACCTTCTGCCGCGCGGCCGATGTCACGGAGATGCGCGCCAAGGGCCTGGCCCTGGGCGGCACCTACGAGAATGCCGTGGTCGTGGACGGCGCGGAGGTTCTGTCGCCCGGCGGGTTGCGCCGTACGGATGAGGCTGTCCGGCACAAGATGCTGGATGCGCTTGGTGATCTCTACACCGCCGGCGCGCCGATCCTGGGCGCCTATACCGGCAATCGCGCGGGCCATGCCGTGACCAATGCCCTGCTGCGGGCGCTGTTTGCCCGCCCGGACGCCTGGGCCTGGAAGACCTGCGACGCCGAGACCGGCGCGCACCTGCCGGGCGTCGGCCTGACGCTGGCCGATCTGCCGGCTGTCGCCTGACGGCAAATTGGCGTTTTGCCCCCGGTTTTTATGTGCTAGACCAATCCCCAAATGCCGGGGGTCCGGCAAAACAAACGTGAGCGGGGGCGCCTGATGTCGGGCCACGGCAGAGCTTTCAAAAACAGGTCTGTTCTTGTGCCCGGGGTGCTGGCCCTGGCGCTCTTGGCAGGATGTGGCGGGTTCGACCCGCGTCAGCCCGGAGCCCTGGACCAGTACAGTGCCGAGGAGATCTTTCAGCGAGGCGAATTCGACCTGGAGCGTGGGCGCGAGGATGACGCCGCCTACTACTTCGGCGAGATCGAGCGGCTTTACCCCTATTCGGAATGGGCCAAGCGCGGGCTGGTGATGCAGGCCTTCGCCTACCACCGCGACGGCGATTATTCGAACGCGCGCGCCAGTGCCCAGCGGTTCATCGACTTCTATCCGTCGGACGAGGACGCCGCCTATGCCCAGTATCTGCTGGCGCTGAGCTACTATGACCAGATCGACGAGATCGGCCGCGATCAGGGCCTGACAACGAATGCTCTGCAGGAGTTGCGAAAGGTCATCGAGGTCTATCCCAATAGCGACTATGCCCGGTCGGCTGCCCTCAAGTTCGACCTGGCCTTCGACCATCTGGCGGCCAAGGAAATGGAAGTGGGGCGCTATTACCTCAAGCGCGATCATTTCTCGGCTGCGATCAACCGCTTCCGCGTCGTGGTCGAGGATTTCCAGACCACCAGCCACACCCCCGAGGCGCTGCACAGGCTGGTCGAGTCCTACCTCTCGCTGGGTCTGACCGACGAGGCGCAGACCGCCGGGGCGATCCTGGGCCACAACTACCAATCGACCGAATGGTACGAGGACAGCTACGCCCTGCTGACGGGGCAGGGGCTGGAACCGGCCTCGATCGGGGACAACTGGCTTTCGGCCATCTACCGCCAGATGATCCGCGGCGAGTGGCTCTAGGGGCCACGCATGCTTCGGCATCTCGACATTCGCGACATCCTCATCATCGACCGGCTGGAACTCGACTTCCAGTCGGGATTGAACGTGCTGACCGGCGAGACCGGGGCCGGCAAGTCCATCCTGCTGGACAGTCTCGGCTTCGTGCTGGGCTGGCGCGGGCGCGCCGACCTTGTCCGCCAGGGGGCCGACCAGGGCGAGGTGACGGCCGTCTTCGACCTGCCCGCGGGGCATCCGGCGCGCGCGGTTCTGGACGAGGCGGGGATCACCCACGAGGGCGAGTTGATCCTGCGCCGGGTCAACAATCGCGACGGGCGCAAGACCGCCTGGATCAATGATCGCCGCGCCTCGGGCGACGTGCTGCGCCGGGTCTCGGACACGCTGGTCGAACTGCACGGCCAGCATGATGACCGGGGGCTTCTGAACCCCCGTGGTCACCGCGATCTGCTGGATGCGCACGGCGGGCACGACCTGGCCGGGGTGCGCCGGGCCTGGCGCGATCTGCGCGCGGCCGAGAAATCGCTGGAGGAGGCCCGCGCCCGTGTCGCCACCCTGGCCGAGGAAGAGGATTTCCTGCGCCATTCCGTGGCCGAGTTGGACGCGCTGGCCCCCGAGCCGGGCGAGGACGCGGCGCTGGATGCCCGCCGCCGCCTGATGCAGGCCGCCGAGAAGATCGGCGCGGATATTTCCAAGGCGATGCAGGCCCTTGGTCCGCAGGGGGCCGAAGGGATGATGGGCGACGCCCTGCGCTGGCTGGACGGGGCCGCCGACAAGGCCGAAGGGCGGCTGGACGATCCCATGGCCGCGCTGGACCGGGCCATGACAGAGCTGGGCGAGGCGCAGGCGGGGGTCGAGACCTGCCTGGAGGCGTTGTCGTTCAACCCCGCCGAACTGGAAGAGGTCGAAGAGCGGCTCTTCGCCATTCGCGGGCTGGCGCGCAAGCATTCCCTGGCCCCCGACGAACTGAACGCCTTTGCCGAGGACCTGCGCACGCGACTGGCGGCGCTGGACCGGGGCGCGGGGGACCTGGCCGAGTTGGAACAGTCGGTCGCCACGGCGCAGGCCGCCTATGACAGCGCCGCCACGGCCCTGGGCGCGGCCCGGGCGCAAGCGGCGCGGGCGCTGGACGCGGCCATGGCCGACGAGCTTGCGCCCCTGAAAATGGACCGCGCCGTCTTTGCCACGAAACTGACCGAGGCCGAGCCTGGCCCCGATGGCAAGGATGCCGTGGCCTTCGAGGTGGCCACCAACCCCGGCGCGCCCTCGGGGCCGCTCAACAAGATCGCCTCGGGCGGGGAACTTTCGCGTTTCCTGCTGGCGCTCAAGGTCTGCCTGACCCGCCATGCCGAGGGGCTGACGCTGATCTTCGACGAGATCGACCGGGGCGTCGGCGGGGCCACCGCCGATGCCGTGGGCCGCCGGCTGGCGGATCTGTCGCGCGGCGGGCAGGTGCTGGTGGTCACCCATTCGCCGCAGGTCGCGGCCCTGGGCGACCATCACTGGCGGGTGGAAAAGCGCCAGGCCGAGGACACGACCCTGACCACGGTCAAACCGCTGGACAGCGGCGCGCGCGCAGGCGAGATCGCGCGGATGCTCTCGGGCGGGACGGTGACCGAAGAGGCGCGCGCGGCGGCACGGGCGCTTTTGGCGGCTGTGCCGGGCTGAGGTTCCAAAAAGTAAAACAAGGCGTGGCGGTCGGCCGATGTCAGCCTGAACAGGTCGGAAAACGTCAATCCTGCCGCAGCAGCTTGCCCGGGTTCAGAAGCCCCTGCGGGTCCAGCGCCTGCTTGAGCGTGCCCATGACCTCCCATCCGGCGCCGTGTTCGGCGGCCATGTAGCCCTGCTTGCCCATGCCGATCCCGTGTTCGCCAGTCACCGTGCCGCCGAGGCGCAGGGCGCGCTCGGCCATGCGGCGCGACAGATTTTCGGCGGCGGCGCGCTCGGCCGGGGCGTCGGGGTCCATCAGCAGGATGGCGTGAAAATTGCCGTCGCCCACATGGCCCAGGATCGGGGCGGGGATGGGGGCCGCGGCGATATCGGCCTGGGTTTCGGCCACGGCCTGGGCCAGTTCCGAAATGGGCACGCAGACATCGGTGACAATGGCCGTGGTGCCCGGGCGTGCGGCCAGGATCGCCCAGTAGGCATGGTGGCGCATCTGCCACAGGCGGGTTCGGTCCTCGGGGCGGTCGGCCCAGGCAAAGCCGGTGGCGCCATGGTCGGCCACGATCTCGCCAAAGCGTTCGGCCTGTTCGGCCACGCCAGCCGGGGTGCCGTGAAACTCGACCATCAGGTGGGGCTTGGCCGGGAAATCGGCCCGGGAATAGGCATTGACCGCTTCGACGGTGGCGGCATCGACAAACTCGATCCGGGCCATGGGAAGACCCATCTGGATGGTTTCCGTCACCCCCTCGACCGCCGCCTCGATGGTGTCGAAGGCGCAGGTGGCCGCGCCGATGGCCTCGGGCTGGCCGTGCAGGCGCAGCGTCAGTTCGGTGATCACGCC
The DNA here is from genome assembly GCF_047086965.1 of Roseovarius halophilus (ex Wu et al. 2025). NCBI lineage: Bacteria > Pseudomonadati > Pseudomonadota > Alphaproteobacteria > Rhodobacterales > Roseobacteraceae > Roseovarius > Roseovarius halophilus (ex Wu et al. 2025). The sequence goes on from NZ_JBKOTX010000087.1 coordinate 4,781, forward strand.
CAGCGTCCCTTCGGAGCCGACCATCAGCCCGGTCAGGTCATAGCCGGCGCTGGACTTGGGCGCCGCGCTGCCGGTGCGGATGATGCGCCCGTCGGCCAGCACCACCTCCAGGGCCAGCACGTTGTCGCGCATGGTGCCATAGCGCACTGCCGTCGTGCCCGAGGCGCGCGTGGCCGCCATGCCGCCGATACTGGCATTGGCTCCGGGGTCGACCGGAAAGAACAACCCTGTCGCGCGCAATTCCGCGTTCAGCCCTTCGCGGGTCAGGCCAGGCTGCACCCGCGCGACCATGTCCGCGTCGCGCAGTTCGATCACCCGGTTCATGCGCGCGAAATCGACACAGACCCCGCCGTGCACCGCCAGCGCGTGCCCTTCGAGCGAGGTTCCGGCCCCCCAGCCCACCACCGGCAGGCGATGCGCGGCGCAGATCTGCATGATCTGCGCCACCTCTTCGCTGGTCTCGGGGTAGGCCACAGCATCGGGCGGGCTGTGCGGAAAATGGGTTTCCGAGGTCCCGTGCGCCTCGAGATCGGGCTTGGAGCGGGACAGCCGATCGCCTAAGACGGTCTCGAGGGCTGTGAAGGCGGCGTCGTGGGGCATGGGTGATCTCCTCTCCGGCGCCAACCTAGTCCAGCCGTGGGCAGGGGAAAAGCCGGGATATCCAATGGCCAAGCCACCGAAATCGCCCGTCAGGCAAGGGATCATCGACGCCCTTGCCGCCATCCGGCGGGGGTGTTGCGTGCTGCGCCGCTCGGGGGCCGGGCAGGTCCGGTTCTGGTTCATCGCGCTGGCCGTGGGCATCGCATCGGGGCTGGCCGCCGTCGCCTTCCGCTTCGGGATCGAGCGATTGCAGGCCGCGCTCTATGGCACCGAGGATGTCTCGCAACTGCACAGCTTTGCCGCCGGGCTGGACTGGTACTGGCTGATCCTGATCCCGGTGCTGGGCGGGCTGACCGTTGGGGTGATCCTGCATTACACGACCAGCGACCACCGGGTGCATTCGGTCTCGGACGTGATCGAGGGTGCGGCGCTCTATGACGGGCGTCTGAAGGTGCGCCGCGGGCTGGGGTCCGCGCTGGCCTCGCTCATCACCCTGTCGAGCGGCGGCTCCACGGGGCGCGAGGGGCCGGTGGTGCATCTCGCGGCCCTGATCGCCACGGGGGTGAACAACCGCATCAAGGCCGACGGGATCACCGGACGCGACCTTCTGGGCTGCGCCGTGGCCGCCGCTGTCTCGGCCAGTTTCAACGCGCCCATCGCCGGGGCGCTCTTTGCGCTGGAAGTGGTCTTGCGGCATTTCGCCCTGCATGCCTTTGCGCCCATCGTCATCGCCTCGGTCGCGGGGACCGTGATCAGCCGCATGGCCTATGGCGATGTCACGGAATTCTTCATCCCCGGCCAGAATGCGCTGGCCTTCTATGTGGAACTGCCCGCCTACATGCTGCTTGGGCTGCTCTGCGGGCTGGTCGCGGTGGTCTTCATGCGCGGCTTGTTCTGGGCCGACCGCGTGGCCAGTCATTACCAGAGTCGCACCGGCCTGCACCCGGTCCTGCGCCCGGCCCTGGCGGGGCTGCTGCTGGGGCTGATCGCGATCCCCTTTCCGCATATCATCGGCGTTGGCTACGAGACGACCTCGGACGCGCTGACGGGGCGACTTCTGTTCCATGAGGCGGTCGTCTTCACCTTTGTCAAGATCGTGGCCGTGGCCGTGACCTTTGGCGGGCGCATGGGCGGCGGGGTCTTTTCGCCCTCGCTCATGGTGGGGGGGCTGACCGGGCTGGCCTTCGGGCTGGTGGCCACGGGAATTTTTCCGGACGTGTCGGGCGCTGCCGCGCTCTATGCGCTGGCGGGGATGGGCGGCGTTGCGGCAGCGGTGCTGGGTGCGCCGATCTCGACCACGCTGATCGTGTTCGAACTGACGGGCGACTGGCAGACCGGGCTGGCGGTCATGGTGACGGTCTCTCTGGCCTCGGCGGTGGCCTCCAAGATCGTGGACCGCTCGTTCTTCCTGACCCAGCTGGAGCAGCGCGGGGTGCATCTGGCCGCGGGGCCTCAGGCCTATCTGCTGTCCACGTTCCAGGTGACCAGCGTCATGCGTGCGATGGACCATCCCAGGGCCGCCGATCCGGAGGTCTGCGCCAACCTGATCCGCCAAGGCACCTATGTTGTCGAGGGCAAGACCCTGGATCAGGCCATGCCGATCCTGGAGGCGACCAACCGCAACTTCATTCCCGTGGTCCGGTCCGCGGGGGGCGAGGGCCCGCCCGAGCTGCGCGGGTCATTGTTCCAGGTGGACGCGCTGCGGGCCTTCAACCGGGCCCTGGCGGCCACGGCGGCCGAGGAGCACAGTTGAGCCACCAAGCCGGGCGAGGGCGCCTCAGACCTCTTCGACGGTGACCTTCGAAGTGTAGAAGGCGATATGGTCGCCGATCTCGCCCACTTCTGGCTTGGGGTCTTCATAGGACCAGGCGGCGTCCTTGATCGTGCCCGACTTGGCAACGATGTCGTAATAGCGCGCTGCGCCCTTGTAGGGGCAATTCGTGCTGGCCTCCGAGGGGTCGAGGAAGACCATCGAAAGATCTTCGCGCGGGAAGTAGATGACCGGCGGGTAGTCACCTTCGGTCAGTTCCAGCGCCCGGGTGCTTTCGCCCAGCACGGCCCCGCCGGCGCGGACCACCCATGTGCCCGTCGCAGGCCGGATCTTGATATGGTCTGCCATCTTCGGTCTCCCTCTTGACGCTTTCGTTGGTCTGCTTGTGCAGGATTTTTACCCTGCCGGATGTGACGCCCGCGGTCAGCCCGTGACAGGCCCGGGCGCCGCGTGCCGCGTCACAGCGGCGCGCAGGCGGCTTCCAGCCAGTCCCGCGCCGGACCGTCCAGACGCGGGCCGATCCGCGCCACTGTATCCGCGTGATAGCGATCAATCCAGTGCCGTTCGGCCACGGTCAGGGCATCGACCTCGATCAGGCGGCGGTCGATCGGCACCCATGTCAGGGTCTGAAAGCAGAGCATCGGCCGCCCGTCCCCCAGTGCGGGGGCCTGCTGGACGACCACGAGGTTCTCGAGCCGGATGCCGAAGGCCCCCTCGCGGTAATAGCCCGGCTCGACGGACAGGATCATCCCCGGTTCGAGCGCCACATGCCCGCGGCTGGGGGCGCGGGTGAACCCCTGCGGACCCTCGTGCACACACAGATAGACCCCCACGCCGTGGCCGGTGCCATGGCCATAGTCCAGCCCCGCCTGCCACAGCGGATAGCGCGCGATGCTGTCCAGATCGCGCCCGGCCAGACCTGCGGGAAAGCGTGCCTGGCTCAGGGCGATCAGCCCCTGCAACACGCGGGTAAAGCAGGCTTTTTCCTCTCTGCCCACGGGGCCGGTGGCCATGGTCCGGGTGATGTCGGTGGTCCCGTCCGGGTACTGTCCGCCCGAATCCACCAGCAGCACCTCGCCGGGGGTGACAGGGCGGTTGGTCGCCTCGGTCACCCGGTAATGCACGACGGCGCCATGCGGACCGGCCCCGCAGATCGTGTCGAACGAGATGTCGCGCAGCGCGCCCGTCTCGCGGCGGAACCCCTCCAGCGCCGTGACCACGTCGATCTCGGTCAGGTCGCCGCCGGGCACCGCCCTGTCCAGCCAGTGCAGAAAGCGGCACATGGCCGTCCCGTCGCGCAGGTGCGCCTCGGTGGTGCCGGCGATCTCGGTGTCGGTCTTGACGGCCTTGGGCAGCAGGCAGGGGTCAGCGTCGTGCACCACGGTCACACCACGTTCGGCCAGGGTATCGGCCACGGCCTGGGGGCAACTGGCCGGGTCCAGCCGCACCGGGCCGTCCAGGTCCGTCAGCGCGGCGAGGAAGGCCTCTTGCCCCAGCACGGCCACATCCGGGCCCAGGTGATCGGCGATCGCCTCCGTCTTGCCGGGGCGCGCGAAAAGCTGGCAGGTGCCATCGTCGAAGAGCAGGGCAAAGCTCTGGGGCACCGGGTTCCGGGGGATGTCGGCGCCCCGGATGTTGAGCAGCCAGGCGATGGAATCGGGCAGCGTCAGCACCGCCACGCGATGCCCCGCCGTGCGCAACTCGTCCGCAAGCCGCGCGCGCTTGTCCGCCGCAGTCTCTCCGGCGCGGCTTGCGTCATGGGCGAAGAAGGGCGCGTCCGGCGGGGCCGGGCGGTCGTCCCGGATGGCATCGACAAGGTTGTCGGTCGGGGTCAGCGCCAGCCCGGCGGCGGCAAGCTGGTCCCGCAGGTCCGTGACCTCCTGCACCGTATGCAGCCAGGGGTCGAAGCCCACCGTGCCCTCGGACAGCTGCTCGCAAAGCCAGGGCCCCAGCCGGGTTTCGGGCCAGTCCACGGGCGTGAAGTCGCCGGCGACCTGCGCGCGCACCTGCACGCGGTAGCGGCCATCCACAAAGACCCCGGCCACCTTGGCCAGCACCGCGCAGAAGCCGGCCGAGCCGGTGAAACCGGTCAGCCAGGACAGCCGCGCGTCGCAGTCGGCCACGTATTCGCCCTGATGCGCATCGGCGCGCGGCACGAGAAAGCCGTCCAGCCCCCGCGCCGCCATGGCCTCGCGCAGGGCGGCCAGCCGGGGCGGGCCCTGTTCCGGCGCCGAGGCGGCCTCGAATGTCTGGAACATGGGCTTTCCTTCATCTTGGCAAATAAACTCATCCGCGCGCCGCCCGCAAACAGGGCGGCGGTGGGGCAGGGCAGGCTCAGGCGACGCGGCGCATGCCCAGAACCCGGGCGCGCTTGCGCGGGTCGCTGTCGAAGAGTCCGGCCAGTTGCTCGGTCATGGCCCCGGCCAGCTGCTCCACGTCGGTGATTGTCACCGCGCGGTCATAATAGCGGGTCACGTCATGGCCGATGCCGATGGCGGTCAGTTCCACCGCGCGGCGCTTCTCGACCATGGCGATCACGTCGCGCAGGTGCTTTTCCAGGTAATTGGCCGGGTTCACCGACAGGGTGCTGTCATCCACCGGCGCACCGTCCGAGATCACCATGAGGATCTTGCGCGCCTCGGGCCGGCGTTCCATCCGCCGGTGCGCCCATTCCAGCGCCTCGCCGTCGATGTTTTCCTTCAGCAGGCCCTCTTTCATCATCAGCCCGAGGTTCTCTCGGGTGCGCCGCCAGGGCGCATCGGCGCGCTTGTAGATGATATGACGCAGGTCATTGAGGCGTCCGGGCGCCTGCGGGCGGCCCTCGGCCAGCCAGCCCTCGCGCGATGATCCGCCCTTCCAGGCGCGGGTGGTGAAGCCCAGGATCTCGACCTTGACCTGGCAACGTTCCAGGGTGCGCGCCAGAACGTCGGCGCAGATCGCTGCGATGGAGATCGGCCGCCCCCGCATGGAGCCGGAATTGTCCAGCAGCAGGGTGACCACCGTGTCGCGGAACTCGGTGTCCTGTTCGACCTTGAACGACAGCGGTGTCGTCGGGTTGGCCACCACGCGCGCCAGCCGCCCGGCGTCCAGGATGCCTTCCTCCTGGTCGAAGGACCAGGAGCGGTTCTGCTGCGCCTGCAAGCGGCGCTGCAGCTTGTTGGCCAACCGCCCCACTGCGCCCTTGAGCGGCTCGAGCTGCTGATCCAGGTAGGCGCGCAGGCGTTCCAACTCGGCCGCCTCGGCCAGGTCCTCGGCGCCGATTTCCTCGTCGTGGTCGGTGCTGAAGACGATATAGGCGGGATCGGCATCGGAAACGGGCTGCGGCGCGGGCGGCTCCAGCGGGGCCTCGCCCTCGGGGTGCTCCATGTCCTCGTCCAGCTCTTCGCTGGCGTCCTCGTCCAGGCTGACCTGCGCCTCCGAGGCGTCCTGCGTCTCTTCCTGGCTCTGCTCGGGCTGGGCCTCGGCTTCTTCCTGGTCGTCGCTGTCCTCGTCGCCGGTGCTCTCGGGCTGGTCCTGGTCGTCCTCGCCGGTTTCCTCGTCTTCCTCGTCCTGGGGGATGTCGTCGGGGTCGTCGCCCAGCTGGTCGCCATAGCCCATGTCGTTGATCAGCTGGCGGGCGAACCGGGCAAAGGCCTTCTGGTCGGTGAGGCAGGTCTCGAGGTCTTCCAGCGTCTCGCCGCATTGCTCCTCGATGTAGCCGCGCCACAGCTCCATGACATTGGCCGCCCCCTCGGGCAGGTCGCGCCCGGTGGCCAGGTGCCGGATCAGGTAGCCCGCGGCGGTGGCCAGCGGCGCCTCGGTCTTGTCGCGGATCTGGTCATAGCCCTTGCGCTGGGCCTCGTGGCCGATCCGGGCGTCGATGTTTCCGGCCGTGCCGGGCATGTGGCGCGCGCCCACGGCCTCGACCCGGGCCTTCTCCATCGCGCCGTAGAGGTCGCGGGCCATCTGGCCCTGCGGCATGTAGCGCGCCGCGACCGCGGGGTCGTGGAACCTGTGGTGCAGGGCGTAGGAATCCGAGGTGCCGCGGGCCAGCAGAACCTCGTCGCGGGTCATGCGGCGGCTGATCTGGGGCAGGCGCACGTTTTCGCGCGTGGCCCCCGGCGGGTCCACGGTAAAGCTGACCGCAAGATCGGGATCGTCGGCCATGACCTTGGTGGTCTCGGCCAGGGCCTTCTTGAACGGGTCGGCTGGGTTGTCGCTGGGTTTGGACATCACGTTCCCTTCTGGGGCTGGCGCGAAGAATTTTCCAGAAAATTCTTCCGCGCGGCTGTCACCCCAGGCTCAGGCTCGCCGCGCTTTCGGGCAGTTCCTCGTCGAAGCAGCGCTGGTAGAACTCGGCCACGGTCTGGCGTTCCAGCTCGTCGCACTTGTTCATGAAGGACACCCGGAAGGCATAGCCCACGTCCCCGAAGATGCGCGCGTTCTCGGCCCAGTTGAGCACCGTGCGCGGGCTCATGACCGTGGACAGGTCGCCATTCATGAAAGCGGTGCGCGACAGGTCGGCCACGGTGACCATCTGCCCGACGATCTTGCGGCCCGTCTCGGAATTGTAATGCGGCGACTTGCCCAGCACGATGGCCGCCTCGGCGTCATGCGACAGGTAGTTCAGCGTGCTGACCAGCGACCAGCGGTCCATCTGGGCCTGGTTGATCTGCTGGGTGCCGTGGTACAGCCCGGTCGTATCGCCCAGGCCCACGGTATTGGCTGTGGCGAAAAGGCGGAAATGCGGGTTCGGCGTGATGATCTCGTTCTGGTCCAGAAGGGTCAGCTTGCCGTCATGTTCCAGCACCCGCTGGATCACGAACATCACATCCGCCCGGCCCGCGTCGTATTCGTCGAAGACGATGGCCACGGGGTTGCGCAGCGCCCAGGGCAGGATGCCCTCGTGGAACTCTGTCACCTGCTTGCCGTCGCGCAGCTTGATGGCGTCCTTGCCGATCAGGTCGATCCGGCTGATGTGGCTGTCGAGGTTGACCCGCACGCAGGGCCAGTTCAGCCGCGCGGCCACCTGTTCGATATGGGTGGACTTGCCGGTGCCGTGATAGCCCTGGATCATGACCCGGCGGTTGTAGCCGAATCCGGCCAGGATCGCGAGCGTGGTGTCCGGGTCGAACTTGTAGGTCGAATCGATCTCCGGAACGCGCTCGCCGCGGTCGGCGAAGCCCTTCACCTTCATGTCGCTGTCGATTCCGAACACATCGCGAACCGAGATCTCCTCGGTCGGTTTGCTCATGGGATCAAGCGTGCCGTCGGCCATGGAGTGCGCTCCCTTGCAAAAACTCAGCGCCGGGATGCACCATATCGCGTAGGCCTGCAAGGGGCGCGGGATGTGACCCACCCGCACGGGCGGTCCAGGCCGGCCCGGGCGGGCCGAAAACGGGTTGCACCCTTCGCGGGGCTCGGTCTTGATATCGCCATGACGGAACGCGCCGATCTTGAAGCCATGCTGTCTCGGGTGAGTCTTGGGGACCGCGGCGCCTTCGAGTCGCTGTATCATGCGACCTCGGCGAAACTTTTCGGCGTCTGCCTGCGTGTCTTGAAGACCAGGTCCGACGCCGAGGATACCATGCAGGAGGTTTACCTGCGGATCTGGGACGCCGCCGTGGGCTTTCGCCCCGGCCAGGCCAGCCCGATGAGCTGGATGATCACGATCGCCCGCAATCGCGCCATCGACAGGCTGCGGGCACGCAAGCCCGGCACCGAAAGCACGCAACGGGCCGATGGCACCGACCTGCTTGCGGACCTGGCCGACGATGCGCCGGGGCCCGAGCGCAGTGCCCTGGCGGCCGAGACCCGCGCACAGGTGTTGCGGTGCTTGGAGGAATTGCCCGAGGATCGGGCGACAGCCGTCCGCCGTGCCTATCTGAACGGGGACAGCTATGCCGATCTGGCGCGTCACTTCGATGTGCCGCTGAACACGATGAGAACCTGGCTGCGCCGCAGCCTTCTGAAACTGAGAGACTGCCTGTCGAGATGAGTGAGCAGACCCCATATGACGACGAGTCCGTGCTGGCCGCGGAATATGCGCTCGGTCTGCTCGAGGGGCCCGAGGCGCAGCTTGCGCAGGCGCGGATGGCCGAGGACCCGGACTTTGCCGACCTGGTCCGCGCCTGGGAGGCCGAGCTGGCCGGCATCGCCGAGGAGGTCACGCCGGTCGATCCGCCGCCCCGTGTTCTAACGGCGCTGCAACGCGACATCTTCGGCCATCAGGATCGCCCATGGTGGCAGAAGATCGGGCTGATCCCCTCGGTGGTCGGTGCGGCGGCGGCCGCGGTGTTGGTCCTGATCGCGGTCGAGTTCGGCATGGTTGACACCGGAGCGCCGCCCGTGGCCGACTACCGGGCCGATCTCGCCTCGGAGGACAGCGACCTTGTGGTCGCCGCGGCTTACCTCGAAGACACGGGTGAGCTTCTGGTCGATCGCCGCGCGGGGGCCGCGCGCCCCGACCGGGCGCTGGAGGTGTGGCTGATCCCCGAGGGTGCGGCGCCGATCTCGCTTGGGGTTTTGCCCGAGGACCGCCAGGCGGCGCTGTCGGTGCCGGAGGCGGTGCGGCCGCGCCTGGCCGAGGGCGCGGGGCTGGCGATCTCGGACGAACCGCCCGGCGGCTCGCCCACCGGCGCGCCCACCGGCGATGTGCTGGCCGTGGGTCCGATCACGGCCCTGTGACCGCGCCGCGGCACTTTTTTGCGAAACCGCTGAAACTTCCGGCAGGGGCCCTGCGTGGTTACGGGCATCTCCGGCGATCCTGCCGGGGTCACAAAAGACGAGGAGGACTGACCATGTCCAACAAGACCCTTTTTTCCGCCGCCGCTGCGCTGATCGTGGCATCCGCACCCATGGTCTGGGGCGAAGCCCATGAAACGGCCGAAAACCCCGCGGTCGGCGGGGCACCGATGATGGCCGACATGAACATCATCGAGAACGCTGTGAATTCGCCCATTCACACCACGCTGGTCGCCGCCGTGCAGGCTGCCGACCTTGTCGAGACGCTGCAGGGCCCGGGGCCGTTCACGGTCTTTGCACCGACCGATGCGGCCTTCGACATGATCACCGAGGAGTCGCTCAACGCGCTGCTGCAGCCGGAAGCCAAGGCGCAGCTCACCGAGATCCTGACCTGTCACGTGGTTGGCGCCGAGGCCTTCTCGGATGCCATAGGAGGCATGATCGCCGACGATAGCGGGGCCCATCCCGTGGAAACGCTGGGGGGCTGTACCCTCATGGCCGAGATGTCGGGGGATGACATTACCCTGACCGACGAGAACGACCGCACCGCGACCGTGACCATCGCCGACGTGGACCAGTCCAACGGCGCCATTCACGTGATCGACCGCGTGCTGTTGCCCCAGCAGTGACGGGTGGTGGCCGGGCGTTGACTCTCTCCCGGTCACAACCCTGTGCGCCACGCCGATCAAGGTCCCATCGGCGTGGCGCATCCCCTATCCTTGTCCGAGACCCCTGAAAGGAGGAATCGACATGAACCGCAGAGACTTTTCCGTTCTTGCCCTTGCATCGGCGCTGTTCGGCGTGCGCAAGGCTTCGGCCGCCGAGGGAGACTTCGACGTGACCCGCACCGAGGCCGAGTGGCGCGAGATGCTGTCCGACCTGGAGTATCGCGTAATGCGCGAGGACGGCACCGAGCCCGCCTATTCCAGCCCGCTGGACGCCAATTATGACCCGGGCCATTACCACTGCCGCGGCTGCGACCAGGCGCTCTATTCCAGCGAACACAAGTATGACAGCGGCACTGGCTGGCCCAGTTTCTGGCAGGCCCTGCCGGATGCCATTGCCACCAAGCCCGACCGCGGATTGCTGTTCGTGCGCACCGAATGCCACTGCGACCGCTGCGGCAGCCACCTGGGGCATATCTTCGACGACGGCCCCGATCCGACCGGCAAGCGCCATTGTCTCAATGGTGTGAGCCTCGTCTTCAAGCCGGCATGAAAACCGCTGACGCCGGGTGGTGACGGATCGTGAACAGTCATTTTCCGGGATGAGGGGGCGACCGTCCTCGTGTTGGGGCTACGATTCGGTGTAACGCTCGCGTCATACCGACGCTAGGCGACATGACCGTGAGACGACACAAGACGACAGGCCGGACACAGGGCGCGCGGGCGCGGCTGCTCGGCTTCGCCATTGTTGCGAGTTACGGCGCGGTCATGGGTTACTTGGCGGTGCTGCGCTTCAGCGACGGCGCTGTTGCTGCGCGCGGGCTGAGCCTTTACGAGGGCTGGATCGTCCTCGGCGGGGCGCTCGGGGGCATGGCCGCGCTAGGGCTGGCCGGAGACCGCGTGGGTCAGTCCGGGCCGGGGACCATGCCGGGCATCCTGGCCGGGTTGATCCGGGTCAGCCTGCTGGGCGCGATCATCGCGGGCACGCTGGCCCTGCCGGTCTACGGCACGATGTTTGCCCCCCTGACCCTGATCTTGACGCTGGCGACTTCGCCGGTGCTGGCGCTGTCCTGGGTGGCCTGCATGGGGGCGGTGCACCTGTGCATGGCGGCTTATCGCAGCGAACTTGACCCCGTCTTTACCCCGCTGCGGCTGACGCAGCCCGATTGACCCGACGCCCTGTCGGCCCGGGTGCGAGGGCACTTCGGCTGAGCATCAGTCCTTGAAGCTGCGGCTGGCCTTGATCTGGTCCCAGGCCCAGACGACCTCGGCCAGTTGTTCCTCCTGGCTGCGGTCGCCGCCGTTCATATCCGGGTGCAGGACCTTTATGAGCTTCTTGTAGACCGCGCGGATCTCGGACTTGGTCCAGTTGTCCTTGACGTCGAGGATCTCGACGGCCTTGCGCTCGGTCGGGGGCAGGCGGCGGCTGCCATCCACGGATTTGCCGGGGTTCTGCGTGGCGTTCTCGCCCAGCACCTGGTGCGGATCCTCGATACCCAGACGAGACCAGGCGCGTTGCTCGGCGGACTTCTTGAAGGATGTGGTGCCGCGTTCCCAGACGCGATCCTTCTGGGCCTGCTCTTCCATCTCGTCTTCGGTGGAGGTGTCGAAGAAGTTCCACTTGAGATTGTATTCGCGAACATGGTCCTTGCAGAACCAGTAGTAGTCGTCCAGCGTGTCGGGGCTCTTGGGGGCGCGGTACTTGCCCGCTTCCTCGCAGCCGGGATGTTCGCACACGCGGGTGGAGGTCTCGAAGGCCCCGGACATGCCCCGCCGCCCGCGCGGCTTTTTCTTCTTGGACGCCGACACCGAGATGTCGAAACCGAAAGGATCGTTCTTGCGCATACCATCCACCTTTCCGACTCGGAGCGCTGATTGTAATCCCTGAGACCGGATATTGAAGGGGGGCGGCGAAAATTATGGGCCTTGAAATCGAGATTCGGTGCCGCCTGGACGCGGCTTTCGCCCCCGACAGGCTCGCGGTGATCAACGAAAGCCACCTGCACGCGGGTCATGCTGGCGACGACGGCAGCGGCGAAAGCCACTGGCGCGTCGAGATTGCCGCCCCCGCCCTGGCCGCGATGCCCCGGCTGGCCCGGCACCGGGCGGTGCACGCGGCGCTGGGGCCCGACATCATGGGGCGGATCCACGCGCTGTCGCTCGATATCCGCTGAGCCGCCCCGAAACGGAGGGCCGGTCGTCGCCCGCCCGGCCGACGTGCGCCGCTCCCTGCCGGCTTGCGGGGGCAAGCCCGGCAGGTTCGCCCCGCCCGCCGTCCCGGCGGGGTTCAGAGCCCGAGTTTGCTGGCCACGATCTCGTTCACGGCCTTGGGGTTGGCCTTGCCACCCGTGGCCTTCATTACCTGGCCGACGAACCAGCCGGCCAGTTTCGGGTTGGCCTGCGCCTTTTCCACCTGCGCGGGATTGGCGGCGATCACCTCGTCCACCGCGGCCTCGATGGCGCCTGTGTCGGTGACCTGTTTCATGCCGCGGTCTTGCACGATCTGCGCGGGGTCGCCGCCCTCGGTATAAACGATCTCGAAGAGGTCCTTGGCGATCTTGCCGGAAATGTCGCCCTTGCCGATCAGGTCGAGGACGCCGCCCAGCTGCGCTGGGCTGACCGGGCTGTCGGTGATCGCGCGCTCGTCCTTATTGAGGCGGCCGAACAGCTCGTTGATGACCCAGTTGGCGGCCTGCTTGCCATCCCGGCCTTCGGCGACGGCCTCGAAATAGGCCGCGTTCTCGTGTTCGGCGGTCAGAACGGCGGCGTCATAGTCGCTCAGACCGAAGTCCTGAACAAAGCGCGCCTTCTTGGCGTCGGGCAGTTCGGGCAGGTTGGCGGCGATCTCGTCCACCCAGGCCTGTTCGATTTCCAGCGGCAGTAGGTCGGGATCGGGGAAATAGCGGTAATCATGTGCCTCTTCCTTGGAGCGCATGGAGCGCGTCTCGCCCTTGTCGGGGTCGAAGAGACGGGTTTCCTGCACGACCGTGCCGCCATCCTCCAACAGGGCGATCTGGCGGCGCGCCTCGTAGTCGATGGCCTGTTGGATGAACCGCATGGAGTTCATGTTCTTGATTTCGCAGCGGGTGCCCAGGTGGCCGAAATCCTGGGTTTCCATGTAACGTTCGAAGTCGCCGGGGCGGCAGACGCTGACATTGACATCGGCGCGCAGGTTGCCCGACTGCATGTTGCCCTCGCAGGTGCCCAGGTAGCGCATGATCTGGCGCAGCTTGACGATATAGGCGGCGGCCTCTTCGGGGCCGCGGATGTCGGGGCGGCTGACGATTTCCATCAGGGCCACGCCGGTGCGGTTGAGATCCACGAAGGACATATGCGGGTCCATGTCGTGGATGGATTTGCCCGCGTCCTGTTCCAGGTGGATGCGTTCGATGCGCACCCGGCGCGCCGTCCCGTCGCCCAGTTCGACCAGTACCTCGCCCTCGCCCACCAGCGGATGGTAGAGTTGCGAAATCTGGTAGCCTTGCGGCAGGTCGGGGTAGAAGTAGTTCTTGCGGTCGAAGGCCGAGGCCAGGTTGATCTCGGCGCGCAGGCCCAGCCCGGTGCGCACGGCCTGGGCGACGCAGCCCTCGTTGATGACCGGCAGCATGCCCGGCATCCCGGCATCCACGAAAGCGACGTTGGAATTGGGCTCGGCCCCGAACCGCGTCGAGGCGCCGGAAAACAGCTTGGCCCGCGTGGCGACCTGGGCGTGGACCTCCATGCCGATCACCAGTTCCCAGTCACCGGTGGCGCCGGAGAGCGTCCTGGGCTTGGGGGCGTCATAGGTCAGGTCAAGCATCGCGGGGCCTCTTCAAGCTGATACGCAGCCCGTTTAGGTCAGCCGCGACAGGCTGGCAAGGGGGCGGGGCCCGGCTGGACCGGGCGCGGCCTAGAAGCGCAGCAGCGGGCGGCGGGTCGCCTTGATCAGGCTGACGGTCTGGCTGCCCTCCTCGCCCAGGGCCAGCGTGGCGCGGCGCAGCACCTCGATCCCTTCTTCCGAGGTCTCGGGCAGGGCGCTGGGCGCGATGGGTTCGCCCACGGTGACGACATAGGGCTGATCGGCCTTGTTCAGCGTCTCGTGGAACAGCGTGATATCCTTGAGCGAGGCATGCAGCACGTCGAAGAGGTAGAACAGCACCGAATTGCGCGCACGCATGTTCACCGGGATCACCGGCAGGTCGAACTTGCGCGCCAGCATCGCCGCCGAGGGCATCCAGGGGCGTTCGTGCAGTTGCAGCCCGCGCCGCTGCGCCAGCCGCCCCGAGGGGAACATGACGCCCAGACGTTCGTCGCGCACGGCCCGGCGCATGTAGGCCATGGTTTCGCGCGTCTTGCCGTGGCTGCGGCGGTCCTTGCGCCATTCGACCGGGGCGATCATGTCCTCCATCTGGGGCATGACCGACAGGATGTCCTTGTTTGCGAAATAGAAGGCATCAGGCCGGATCTTGGCCAGCAGCCCGTGCAGGATGATCCCGTCCGCGATCCCCGTGGGGTGGTTGGCGACGACCAGCGCGGGGCCTTTGGCGGGGATGTTGTCCAGCCCGCGGGCGGTGACATTGTCGCCCAGCAGGTGGAACATCTCGTCCATGATGGTAGCACTGGGCGCGTCGCGCAGGGCCGTCGCGATCTCGACGGTGCGCTCATACGACAGGGCCCGGTCCAAAACCTTGCGGGCCAATGCCGTGCCGGGTCGGTCAGCGAAAAGCCAGGGCGCGCGGTCCGCGATCAGCGGGTCGATACGGTCTTTCATGGCCTCAACCTTGAGCACTTGCGGGTGACGATTCCACGACATTCTAGCACACCGCGGCAATTCGGCGCGCTTTTGCCTGATTTTATACCGAAAGCAAGGAAAATGGATGCCGTGCGTGGGCAATCCCGGCCTGATCCAGCGCTGCGACCAGGGCTTCGGCGGGGGCGGGCAACTCGGGCGGCAGGCGATGCGGGCGCCCGGTGGTGTCGACGATGGTCAGGCGAAACCCCATGTCCATGCGCCGGTCGATGCGCAGGTGCTTGATCTCATCCGCCTCGATCACACCGTCGCGGCGGCCCGTCGTCCAGGTGATGCGGTCGGGGTGGATCGCCAGCCGAACCTGCCGATCGGTGATCCAGTCCAGCAGGGCGGGCAGGGCGAAAAGCCCGAAGAGCCCGGCCCAGATCAGTGCCAGGTCGATGGCCCAGACCGTCAGCGCCAGACCGCCCCAGATCGCCGCCGTCAGCGCCAGGTTCAGCGGGCGCCGCCCGCGGCGCCGGAAACTGGCGATGGGCCTGTCGTCTGCCATGGCCTAGCCCTCAAGCATCCGCTGGACCATCTCGGCGCTGTCGCGCGACAGGTCGGGCTTGGCCGCGAGCTCCTGCAGCACCGCCTTGATACGGGCCTGCCGGTCCGCGTCGTAGCGCGGCCAGGTTTCAAACGCCGTGCTGAGCCGGGCAGCGGTCTGCGGATTGACCGCGTCAAGCCGCGCCAGCCAGTCGCCCAGCAGCCGGTAGCCCTTGCCTGACGGGTGGTGAAAGCCCGCGGCATTGGCCGAAAGACTGCCCAAGACCGCGCGGAACCGGTTGGGATTGCGCCATGTGAAATCGGGGTCGCGCGTCAGGGCCTCGGCCACATCGGCGGCGCGGTCGGGGGCGGCGCGGGCCACTTGCAGCCCGAACCACTTGTTCATCACAAGCCGGTCATGCTGCCACTGGTCGCGGAAGGTCTGCACCTGCGCTGCGCCCTTGCCGATGCTCAGCAGGCAGGCCAGCGCAGCCAACTGCTGGGTCATGGTGTCGGCCTGTGCGAATTGCGCCGCCGCCGCCGTGCCCCCGTCGAGCCGGCTGGTCAGCGCCAGCACGGCGTTGCCCAGGCTGCGCTTGCCCGCGCTTTCCGCGTCGGGGCGGAACGGGCCGGTCGGGGCCGTCTCGGCCAGCAGGCGGGGCAGGCTGTCCTGCATATGCTGCGCCATGGCCTGGGTCAGGGTCTCGACCGCGTCATGAATTGCTATGGGGTCGGGGGTCTCACCGCGTTCGAACAGCGCCTGGGCCAGGTCGTCCTGGCTGGGCAGGCCCAGCACCAGGGCGCGGAAGGCCGGGTTGAGCGCCGAGTCGCGCAGCATGGCCAGCACGGCATCCAGATAGGCGGTGTCGGGCGCCGTGCCCGCGCTGACCATGCGGCACAGCATGTCGCGGGCAAAGGCGCGCCCGGCCTCCCACTTGTTGAAGGGGTCGGTGTCATGGGCCATCAGCAGGGCGCGGGTGGCATTGTCGGTCTCTTGCGACAGGATTACCGGGGCCGAGAAATCCCGCAGGATCGAGGCGACGGGCCGGGCCGAGAGCCCCTCGAAGGCGAAGCTCTGGTGCGCTTGCGTCATTTCCAGAACGCGGGTGGGCAGCACCTCGTCTCCATCGCGGTTCAGCAGACCTATGGCAATGGGGATCACCTGCGGGTGCTTGTCGGGCTGGCCGGGGGTGGGCGGCGTGTGCTGTTCGAAGTGCAGGTGAAAGACACCGTCGCGCCACTCCTCGGTGACGGACAGGCGCGGCGTGCCGGCCTGCGTGTACCAGCGCTTGAACTGCGCCAGGTCGCGGCCGGTGGCCGCCTCAAAAACGGCCAGCCAATCTTCGATCGTGCAGGCCTGGCCGTCGTGACGCGCGAAGTAGAGGTCGAGCGCGTGGTAATAGGCCGCGTGCCCGACCAGCCGCTTGAGCATGCCGATCACCTCGGCGCCCTTTTCATAAACGGTGGCGGTGTAGAAGTTGTTGATCTCGATATAGCTTTTGGGCCGCACCGGGTGGGCCAGCGGGCCGGTGTCCTCGCGGAACTGGCGTGCGCGCAGGGCGATCACGTCGTCGATCCGCTTGACGGCGTGGCTGCGCATGTCGCCTGTGAACTGCTGGTCGCGGAACACCGTCAGACCCTCCTTGAGGCACAACTGGAACCAGTCGCGGCAGGTGATCCGGTTGCCCGTCCAGTTGTGGAAATACTCATGCGCGATGATCGCCTCGATCCGCTCGAAATCGGCATCGGTGCTGGTGTCGGGGCTGGCCAGCACGCAGGAGGAGTTGAAGATGTTCAGCCCCTTGTTTTCCATCGCGCCCATGTTGAAATCGTCGACGGCCACGATGTTGAAGACGTCGAGATCGTATTCGCGGCCATAGGTCCTTTCATCCCAGGCCATCGCGGCCTTGAGCGCCTCCATGCCCCAGGCGCATTTGCCCTCGTCCCCCGGCCGGACCCAGAGGTTGAGGGCCACGTCGCGGCCCGACCGGGTGCTGAAACGGTCGGAATGGGCCACCAGATCTCCCGCCACCAGCGCGAAGAGGTAGGCCGGTTTCGGCCAGGGGTCGTGCCATTCCGCCCAGCCCGCGCCGCTGCCGGTCGGGTTGCCGTTGGACAGCATGACAGCCGCGTCGCCCTCGATGCGGACGGTGAACGGGGCCATGACGTCGGGCCGGTCGGGGTAGTAGGTGATACGGCGAAACCCCTCGGCCTCGCACTGGGTGCAGAACATCGCGTTGGACAGGTACAGCCCTTCCAATGCGGTATTGGCGGCCGGGGCGATCTCGACCTCGGCCTCCCAGGTGAAGGGTGCGTCGGGCACGGGGCAGCTCAACCCGGTTTCCGTCACCTCGGGACGGACCGCGGCCCCGTCGATGCGCGCCCATTTCAGGTCCAGCCCCTCGCCATCCAGCACGAAAGGGCCGGGCGCGGCGCGGTTGGGACGGAACCGGATGCGCGATATGACCCGCGTGGCCTGCGGGTCCAGCCGGAACGTCAGGTGCACCTCGTCCACGTGATAGCCGAAGGGGCGATAGTCGTGCAGGCGGATGGCCTGGGGGGCGGCGTCCTTCATGGTCTCTCCTGTCTGGGGCAGGGGTCAGACTAGGCGCGCCCCGTCGGGCCGACAAGCCTTGGCGGGCGCGCGCGCCGCGTTATATGCCGCGTCATGTATGTGGTCTGGTTCAAACGGGATCTGCGCGTCAGCGATCACGCGCCACTGTCTGCGGTGCCCGAGGGCGCGCCGGTGCTGCCGCTATATGTGGTCGAGCCGGACTATTGGGCGGGGCCGGACACCTCGGGGCGGCAATGGGATTTCACGGCCGAGTGTCTTGATGCGCTCGGGGGTGACCTGGCGCGTTTGGGTTCGCCGCTTTGCCGTCAGACCGGCGATGTGGTCGCGGTGCTGGCCCGCCTGCACCGCCAGCGCCCGATCACGGCCCTGCTCAGCCACGAGGAAACCGGCAACGGCTGGACCTATGCGCGCGACCGCCGGGTGGCCGACTGGGCGTGCGGCGCGGGCGTGCCCTGGCGCGAATTTCCGCAATCCGCCGTGGTGCGGCGGCTGGGCACGCGTGATCGCTGGGCGTCGCGCCGCGAGGCGGTGATGCGCGCCGATGTGAT